>JAAAOB010000071.1 GCA_009909035.1 Bacteroidota bacterium | reverse complement strand
TGAGTTTGAATTTAGTGCCACGGGCTACAAAAGTTACTTCAGAATTCCCTGGAATTTTCGAATAAAATCACGGCTTGGGCCCCTGAAAAAAGCGCTGCATGAAAGATGTAGGCATCAAAAGATTAAATTTGAAAGTGAGCTGTAGATCTTTTCATGCTATTTGGGAAATGAAATCCTGTTCTCTGATCATTTGACGCACCAAATAAACGTTTAGCGGATCTAAAAACAATTCTTGCAAGTTATTCAACAGATTCAAGCTCTACCCACTCAACATCTACGCAGAGTCCCCCGCCCGCAAGGCCGAGAATAACTGTATTAATACTGGGCTCACCGAAACCGCTGAATCTTCCCATCATAAAAAGCAGTCTGTTATGTCGAGCACCATGTGAATGAGCAGCCCCAGTCCCGCAAGGTGCACAATACGAGCAGCGGATTGGTATTTTTGCAAGTCGTCCCTCCAACTCAAAAAGAGTGGAAGAGCAAACATAAAGACATAGAACACGATAGCCGGTGTGGTATGCAGCGGATGAAAACCAATGGAGCATCGGCTGGGATCGTATATTGGGTCGGCCAGTAAATGATCGGCATCCACAAGCATCGTTGCAATCATGATGAGTGTTGCGTTTCGCCAGCGCTTGCGATAGAACAGGAAGGCAATTAGCAAGGGGATGATAAAATGCAGAATGATATGAATCATCTTTGATCAACTTGTCACACACTAATAGAATACACGCGATAGCTTAGCTCAGGGTTTGGAGATGGTTGTCTGTTTATCAACCGTTTACCCCGCAGAAATCCAAGGCCGTCCGGTATAGAATTTCACCGAGCAGGTGAACGGAATCGAGCTCCACCCATTCTACATCTTCGTGGATTCCACCGCCTGCTGGCCCAAGAATGACTGTCTCGATACCCGCTTCACCAAAAATAGCTGAATCCTCCCACCAGGTGTGACCAATGATTTCCGGTGTTTTACCGAGTGAATCTGATGCGGCTCTTTTTGTTACTGAAACAATGGCGGATGATGAATCCACTTCATAGGGACTGCGCCAGATATCCGTCTCGAGCGTGGCCCTGAATTGCGGATTTTGGCCGGCAAGTTGATCAATAACAGATTGAAGTTCCGATTTAACATCCTCCAGCGTTTCTCCCGGAATGGTCCGGCGCTCGGCGTGAATGGTGCAGCTATTAGAGTAGACAAACAGGCTGCGTCCGCCTGAAATCAACGGCACATGCAAAGAGGCCTGCCCGCAAAGCGGATGGGTGTTCTCCTCCGGCAATCTTTGCGATAATTTGTGCAACTCGGCAAGTACCAGTCCCATGTGCATATTGGCATCGATTCCATGCTTATGCCGGCCACCGTGCGCTGTTTTGCCTTCCGTTCTGATTTTGAAAATACCGAACCCTCGGTGTGCGAGGCATAGATTCAGATCCGTAGGTTCCGTTACAATAGCGGCATCGGCTGTCATGTGTTTTACAAGAGCCTGCGCACCGATACTTTCATGTTCCTCATCAGCAACAAACGATAAAATCAGATCGCCTTTTAGCACAATACCACTCTCTTTCAGGGCTTTAGCTGCCCCTAGAATAGCGGCGATGCTTCCTTTCATATCATAAGCTCCCCTGCCATAAAGCCGGTTATCCTCAATGAGCCCCGAAAATGGCTTCTCCATCCCCTCAACGCCAACGGTATCGGTATGCGCGTTGAGCATCAGCGATTTCCCGCCGCCCGAGCCTTTGATCCGTGCCGTAACATTTACCCGGCCCTGAGCCAGTGTGTCTTTTTCGAACGGGATTTCGAGATCACAAAGCGTTTCACAGATAAAAGACGCCATCTCCTCTTCACCCGGGCCATCCGGATCGAGGCCCGGATTCACGGAGTTGATCTGCACGAGTTTTTGCAGGGTTTGGGTTGTGAATGTTGTATCAATTAATGAGTCAGACATCAGTAAGGGGTTGGGCTTTAATCCTTAATTAAATCAAAAGCATGTTCTAAATCTTCAATCAAATCCTCCTCGTTCTCAATCCCGACCGAATAACGAATCAGGCTTTCGGAAATGCCCAGCTGCTTACGCTGCGCTTCAGACAACTCAACATGACTTGTGGTCCGGGGTGGTCCGGCCAGCGTACTCACCGATCCAAGACTTGCCGCAAGGTGAACGTACTTCAAATTGTGTAGCAGTGTCTTCACATTCTCGTAGCCGCCCTCCAGTTCAAAACTCAGAACGCCGCCAAACCCGCGCATCTGTTTTTTTGCGATGTCGTGGCCGGTATGACTTTCGAGCCCGGGATAGTACACCTGCGATACCTTGGGGTGCTGGTCCAGAAACGTGGCGACGGCCATCGCATTTTCGTTTTGACGGTTTACGCGAAGCTCCAGCGTTTTCATACCGCGGATAACGTTGTAGGCCGTTTCGGGGTGCAGTGTTGCGCCGGTAATCTCGCGATAGTCGAAGATTCTCTGAATTAATTCCTTTTTACCGCAGACCAGTCCGCAAAGCGTGTCGGAGTGGCCGCCCAGGAATTTCGTGGCGCTGTGAATCACCAGCTCTACGCCAAGAGCCAGCGGATTCTGGTTGATGGGGGATCCAAATGTATTGTCGGCCACAACAATGGCACCGGCTTTTTTTGCGGCGGATGCAATTCGCTCCAGATCAACGATTTTGAGCGTTGGGTTGGTGGGCGATTCCAGGTAAACCATGGTGCATCCCTTGGCGATTTCCTGCTCCAGCTGCTCATGATCCTCTGTGTCACAAAGCTCAACCTCAATATTGAGGCGTGGCAAAAACTCCAGAAACATCTTGCTGGTGCCACCATAGCTGTCTTTGATGGATACAACCCTGTCGCCGGGTTCAAGCAGGGCAAACAGCGTGTTGCTGATGCCTGCCATGCCTGTTGAAAAGGATGTGGCAGCCTCAGCACTTTCAAGCTGACGAATCTTCTCCTCGAGCACTGCCACCGTGGGATTGGTATTCCGGCTGTAGATGTGCCCCTCTTTTTTTCCACGGGCCACATCATACCACTCATCTAAATCATTGTAGGCATAGGTAACTGTATTCACGATAGGAACCGTTGAACTACCGTCTTGGAAAAGATGAGATTCACCCGCCCAAACGGATGCAGTACCAGATTTTTGTTTCTTTGAATCCATTATAATATCAGTTCAATTTGTGTGAGTGGCTGTGATGCCGTCCGAGCATGAATATGATAATTTGAGTCTTTCCTTCCAATATTGATTTGGGGTTTGGTCAATAAGTGGGTGATAATCTAATCAAATAACCGAAAAAGTAGATGTGAGAATTTTCTTTATTGAAGCATATCCCATACAATCAGTGGAAACCACCACCATCAATCATACTGAAAATGAACCATCTCACCAGAATCCTGTTCGTCGTGCTTATCACTCTATTATTTTCTGATGCGATCTATGCCCAGGATCGCCATCGGGTGCGTGATCTTGGAATCACGCCGGGAATTCTGTCACCCGGACCGCTGAACGCCATTACGGATGTGGAGGGTGTGATGGTAGGGCACCTGACGCGCATTGAGGGTGATGGAATCCGTACCGGCGTAACAGCTATTATACCACATGATGGAGATTTGTTCAGAGAACGGGTGCCGGCGGCGGTTTATGTCGGTAACGGTTTTGGAAAAGCACTGGGCTTTACTCAGGTTCGTGAGCTTGGAGAACTGGAAACCCCGCTTGCACTAACCAATACACTCAGCATTTTTGATGTGGCCAAAGGCGTGGCAGATTATGTCTTGAATCAGCCCGGAAACGAAAATGTACGATCGGTCAACCCGGTGGTGGGTGAAACAAACGATGGATATCTCAATGACATCAGGGCGCGGGTGCTGACGACGGACGATGTTTACAGCGCTATTGAAGCGGCAAGCAGCGGGCCCGTTGCAGAAGGGAATGTTGGAGCAGGAACAGGCACCCGGGCGTTAGGTTATAAGGCGGGAATCGGCACATCATCACGTCGGCTGCCTGAAAGCCGGGGTGGATATACAGTAGGGGTTCTTGTTCAGTCGAATTTTGGCGGGGTTCTGACGGTGAACGGTGCTCCCGTGGGCGAAGAGCTCGGGAATCACTACATGTCGGGCGATGTGCCATATGAAGTGAGTTTGAATTCTGAATCAAAAAGTCGACACTCCACTACAAGTGTACAGTCGACGGACGGATACGATTACGATGTGGATGGATCGATCATGATTGTGGTGGCGACCGATGCGCCTCTGACATCCAGAAATCTCGAACGACTGGCCAAGCGGGCTATGATGGGCGTGGCCCGACCGGGTGGCTTTGCCTCCAACGGCAGCGGAGATTACGTGATTGCGTTTTCAACACATGAAAGTGTTCGCCGATCCATTGACTCAGATGAAGATGCCATCGATCGGACAGAACTCACCAATTCGACGATGAGCCCGCTGTTTTTGGCAACCGTTGAGGCAACCGAAGAAGCGATTCTCAATTCACTTTTTATGGCTGAGTCTATGACCGGACACAACGGACGCAATACGGATGCAGTTCCGATAAATCAGGTAATGGAGATTCTGAAGCAATACAACGTTGTGGATTGATTATTCCTCTGGCCAGAACTCAGGCTGAAAAGTTATCGCATGACGGGATGGATAGATATATTTATTGATACAGCCAGACCCGTCAGGTTTCAAAACCATAACAGGTCTTTGATACGGTTAAATATACTCCATTTGCAGTTCACTCAGTGACTGCTCATATTTATTTCTCATTTACATACATCAAATCCCGTTTATGAATATCCGACTCTTATCTATTTGCTCAATCTTTTTTGTCCTGATCACTTCAGTTACTTCTCAGGCTCAACCCACGACTGAATACCAGATTTCATTTGAAAACGCGGTTCATCATGAAGCTGAGGTTGAAATTCACTACACAAATCTCGAAGATAAAATCCTTGAAGTTCGAATGAGCCGTACGTCTCCGGGACGCTATGCATTGCACGAATTTGCCAAAAATGTCTATTCGGTATCAGCCGTGGATGAAAACGGTAAAGAACTTATGGTTACGCGTCCAAATCCGCATCAGTGGAATGTGAGCGGGCATGATGGAACAGTCACGTTCAGATATACGCTGTTTGCTAACCGCGGGGATGGTACTTATTCACAAGTAGATGAAACCCACGCGCATTTGAATATGCCGGCAACATTTGCCTGGGCCCGGAATTATGAACACCGGTCGATTGAAATCAATTTTAACGTCCGTGATGACCTGAATTGGAAGGTTGCGACACAGCTGAAGCATCTGGATGGAAACAGATATTATGCCCGGGATCTCGCCTACTTTCTGGACAGCCCGGTCGAAATTGCCGATTTTTTTATGAGAGAAGAGATGGTAGATGGTCAGAACATCCGGATGGCCCTTCACACGCGGGCAGCGGAGCAGGAAGTGGATGAGTACTTTGAAAACGTGATGGCTATTGTGAGGAGTCAGCGAGAGATTTTTGGCGAGCTTCCTGAACTGGATTACAGCGAGTATACGTTTTTGAACTGCTTTATGCCCAACGCCAGTCGCGACGGAATGGAGCACCGGAATTCCACCATTGTCACCAACTCCAAGCCACTGGATGAACCCCTTGGAAATACCAGCATCAGTACGGTGTCGCACGAGTTTATTCATACCTGGAATGTAGAGCGCATCAGGCCGGCATCGCTCGAACCGTTCGATTTTGAGGAAGCGAACATGAGCGGTGAGCTCTGGTTTGCCGAAGGATTTACCAGTTACTACACCGGGTTGATATTGGCCCGTGCCGGCATTCAATCATCCGAAGAATATGTCGAAGGCCTGGCCGGTGGTCTTAACTACGTGATCAACTCGCCCGGGCGGCGCTATCACAACCCGGTTGAGATGAGCTACCAGGCACCGTTTGTAGATGCTGCTACGTCGGTAGATCCTGTAAACCGCGAAAACACGTTTATATCGTACTACACATACGGAAGCGTCCTGGGTCTGGCGCTGGACCTGAGCCTCAGACAGATGGAAGGGGACAACAATCTGGACGACTTTATGAAACAGGTCTGGCAGCGATTTGGCAAAACAGAGATTCCGTATTCGGTTCGCGACATCCAAGCCACGCTTGCTGATTACGCCGGAGAGACGTTTTCGGACAATTTTTTCAGCCGATACATCTACGACAGCCAAATGCCGGACTACGAACAGCTGTTGGCAACCGTTGGGGTCTCATTTGAACGGGCGAATCCAACCCGCGCCAGCCTGGGAACGGCAGTCGAGGTTGACAACGGACGCGGATTTTTGCAGACAAACGCGATTGTAGGTTCCCCTCTTTATGAAGCCGGAGTTGAACAGGGAGATGAGATTATCTCAATTGCCGGTATCCCGCTGAGTAATGTTGAATCTATAGATCGCTTGCTTGAATCCATGAATCCCGGCGAGAGTGTGGAGATCGTGTTCCTGCGTCGGGGCGAAGAGATAACGGCAGAGGCAGAGCTTGCAGCGGATTCCACTTACAAAACGGAAATCAATCCCGATGCAGATTCCGTCGCGGTGGAGCGCAGGGAGTCGTGGCTCTCAAAAAATTGACGGCTTAAGCAACAATGGAATCTATGCGTACACAAAATTGTCACGTTTTGCTGCAGGCTATTGATTAAGAAAAAATTATGAGTAGGTTCCATGCTTTCGAATCCTGTTTCCACTATTGTCTGTGTAAGCTGAAACGGATAATGATTGAAAACCAGTTTGCAAGCTGGTGCATATTGCATTTTTAAGTAGAATCATACGATCTGACAGCCTGTCCCGGTTAGTCTAATTCCACCTCCCAATTTGACCTTTAACGATGTACCGTCTGCCATTGCTGCACGAAACATTGAGGTATTTGGCGGTACGGTGCGCTGCTGGTACTCATCGTGCTGGCTATTTTCCTCAACTTCCGCCTGTCATTATGGGTAGACCTGAAAATACCGTTATCTATCCTTGACATGAATATTTTTGCCGGTATCGACGGCGTGACCATCAACCAACTCTCCATGTTTGGTGTGATCCTTGTACTTGGAATCCTGGTTGATTACGGCGTTGTGGTCAGCGAAGACATCTACCAGCATTTTGAACGAGGGGGGCGCTTTTAAATCAGCGGTTGACGGTACAATTGAATTAATTTCACCTATACTGATCTCGTTTATCACAACTATGGCGGCCTTTATCGTCCGGCGAGTCCCTGCCCCAATGCTCCAATCAAATAAAACCAACGAATTGAAATGAATGGTCTTCATTGGATCCACCAATCCTATTCAGTCTCTCCCCCGTTTCCGGGCAGGTCTGCAGTCCGCTGGCCCAACTCCTGATCGAGCATGTAGAGGCCCGGCCCCTTGTCACCGAGAATATTCAGTTTATCAAGAATGCTCCGAAAGAGCTCCTCTTCCTCAACTTGTTCATCAACATACCACTGCAGGAACTGTTCAGTAGCGTGATCGTTTGCTTCACGGGCGGCATCAACCAGGTCATCAATCAGCCGGGTATTCTCTTTCTCAAGCTCAAGCGACCGCTCAAACAGGTGCCGATATGAGTTAAACTCCGTATCCGGTCCGGTTACAGAAGGAGCCTTTGCGTGCCCCTCCCGGTTGTTGATGAAATGAAAGATTTTCATTCCGTGAAAATTCTCCTCTTTCGACTGTTCCAGAAAAAACCGTGCGGCACCCTCAAATCCGTTTACATCCGCCCATGATGACATCGAGAGATACCAGTTGCCGGCCTCAAATTCATGCTTTATCTGTTTGTTCAATAGAGATTCAATCTGTTTATTTAACATAATTTGTAGGTTGATTTAATACTTTCTTAAATTCTGACCTTTTAAGATTGCACAGAAATAATTCAACGTCAATAAATTTAAAAACCATTTCCAGCTAATCTCTATACGATTTTAATTGACCCTGCGTTATGCTTTGTTGAATGGAAATGTCGGTTCAATCATCCTTTTTTCTTGCCATTCATACTTTCCTAACAGAAGATCACTATCTTTATCTGAACTTATCAAATGACTTTTATGGCCAACAAAACATTTTATGCTCTCGCTATCGGTTTAATCGCGGCAAGTGTACTTTTCTGGGGCTTTATGTTCCAGACCACCTCATCTGCAGATGAAGCTACCCTGATAGAAGCTGAAGAGATAGAGGTAACGATGTATCACAGTGAAGGGTGCCAGTGCTGTGTAAAATGGGCGGAATACCTTGAAGATCACGGTGCAGACGTAACAAACAAAAAACTCTCCGATGTCTACCCGGTGAAAGAGGAGAAAGGCGTTCCGCGGCAAC
>JAAAOB010000138.1 GCA_009909035.1 Bacteroidota bacterium | reverse complement strand
GAAGTTTTTTTAGCTGATCAATTTTATCCTGTTTACTCATCAATAGTTGATTATGATTTAAATTTATCGAAATAGGCCTGCAACCGGTCGGTAAACTCTACTGCAGGCTCACTATACATGTCTACGTGGTTTTGCGCAAAAATTTCTTCTTCGATATAGGTACTTGCCTGCCTCCAGTTGTCAAAATTCTCCAGATGTGTAAGTGCCTTCTGGTAGGCCGCAACAGACCCACTGAATATTACATCCTTGAACCGCTCTTCGTCGTTACGGAGCCATTCAGAAAGAGTGCCGGTTTCATCCCGATCGTCGGGTTCAGCTTCATCCGGACTCATTCTGCCTTCAGTTTCCTGCTCCTGCTCATCAAGATCGGCAAATGGTGAATAGTCCAGTTCATCTATATCCTCTTTGCCGATGGCGTCATCGTCCTGCAGAAATGCTTCCCAAATCGGACGATCGAAGGCCAGTTTAGATATCTCATCTTCATCAGATTCCTTCTCGCCAAATAGAAATGCCGCATCGATCACATCCTCTTCTTCTTCAGGCCTGTTCTCTTCAATCTCTTCAGTTACTGTACGGGTATCGTTTTCTGGAGAATTATCAGTAACTGTCTCAGAAGAGTTCTTCCGGGTAGAATTCTCTTCTTCAAATGTAAACTTTTCGGAGAGGGCCGTTTCATCATCAGTAGTGGCTTCTCCGGCAGCATTCATGCTCTGGTTTGATTCAGCCGCATCGTTCTCAGGTGCTGTAAATTGGTTATACAGAAGCGTATCATCTTCGTCTCCGCCGGATTCGTCATACTCAGCAGTGTGGGGGGCTTCGTCGTCATACCTGAAGTGATCCGCAAAGGTATGATGTTCATTCTCTTCCTGATCCGGGTCATTCACTGCATCTTCCTGGTCCCACCCGTGTGGGTCCCCGGATTCGACATGTCCGGGATCCTCGTCCATTGCGGGTTCCGCATCGTCGGGCATGTTGTTTGATTCCCGGTGATCCATTGCATTGGCAGGGTGAACCGCTTGTTCCCGATCTGTATCATCGTCCTTTTTGGGGCGCTGGTCGTCCGTGGAATCACCTGCCGGATGGGAGGTATCATCTTTAGATTTCGTTGATTCAGCCGATGCAGATGTCACGATATTGCGATCAAAAAGAGTCGACTGACCCTCCTCACCCTGGTTATCTAATAGCTGAGGTGAACTTAACACTTCGATAAGCCTGGCCTTATCTACAGTATCCGACAGCAGATCAAATTGACGCGATACCCTGTTCATCTTCCGATCTTCAAAAAATATTCTCAGGTACTCCGAATCCACCTCCGGGCCAGCCATCACAAAAAGAGGCTGCAGAAACTGGGCCCAGTCCAGAGAGTTGTAGCGCTGGGTCAACCGTTCATCAACTTTTTGAACAATAGTCCGACATTCCGATACACGAATCGCTTCTCTCTCTTTTCTTTTCATATATTTTATGACCGCATCGGCCAGGTGGCCGTTTACCACAATTCGATCCCGCCCCTTTTGAATCTCATCCAGGGAACGCTCCTCTTCACTGTCGAATAGATGCGCCGGCACCGCGAATCGAGGTCTTAACAACAGTTCAACGATATCGGCAACAGCGGTTTCGAACATCGGTGCAGCATATGAAGCCGGCATGCGAACCTTTTCAACAATAGCTTCAATAAACTGCTCCCAAGCCTCACGAACCTCCGCCGCCATCATATCAGCCCATTCGGAGTGAGGCGGCACGATCGATTCGTTCAAGTTCCGGTACATCTCAACTTCAATACGGCGAATAACAAATTCCGGAATCTCCAGATCCCTAAGGTCTTCCGGTGTATAGAACGGCAGGTCGGATGGCAGTAAATCCGTATATTTTTTTGTGAGATCTCGTACAAGCTGCTCCATAAGTATAATCTAATTTTTGGGGAATATATGGGTTCAATACCTTTCAACGAAAATATAATCCGATATTTCATTGCCATATCAAATAAATTTCCCGTTATCTTAGATCGATGCTCTCCGGTGGTTCTACATAAACAATTTGATTCTCAATGACTTCACTTACGGTTACGGATCTTTCAAAATTCTACTCTGATAAACCTGTTTTTGAGGATCTCTCGTTTGAGTGTATGGGAACAATCGTCGGTATTGCGGGTCCCAACGGGTCCGGTAAAACAACACTTTTGCGTTCACTAAGCGGTCTGAACCAGCCTACGTCCGGATCCATTGCTTGGACGATAGATACAAAGCAGTATACGCCCGGTCAAATTCAACCGTATCTTGGATATGCCGCCCCCTACATAGAACTGTACGAGGAGCTGACAGCACACGAAAATCTTGCGTTTATTAAAAAATTGAGGAGCTCCTGCCATTGTGAAGATTTAACCGGGCTTGAGGACCGGTTTGAGATAACCTCATTCGCACATTCATTGTACGGCAAACTCTCCTCGGGGCAGCAGCAGCGTGTAAAGCTGGCCTCTGCCGTGGTTCATAATCCGCTGCTTTTGTGCCTTGATGAGCCGGGCACAAACCTCGACAAACGGGGACATCAGCTCGTGGAGTCGATGATTCACCGCTGCATAGAAAAGGATGGGGTTGTTCTTCTTGCAACGAACCAATCCCACGAACTGGAGATGTGTAACAGGCAGATTTGGCTTGGTGATGAAAAACCGTCCGCAGGCTCATAAAAAAAAGGCGTCTGCACTACGCAAACGCCTTTAGAAGCGGAGAGAGAGGGATTCGAACCCTCGATACCCCGTTGGGGGTATACTCCCTTAGCAGGGGAGCGCTTTCGACCACTCAGCCATCTCTCCAAGGGAACAAAATCGGCAGATCCTGTTTCAAAGAGCCTCAAATATAGGAAGCTTTTAGAGGCCTTTGCAACCTTCATTTAAAGAAAGTTTGTATTCAGCTGCGGCTGACCAAAAGAGTGTGAACTATTTGCAGTCCGGATCTGCAGTCTATTCCTCAAGAATGTAAATTTGGGCAAGATTACGTCCCTCCTGGGCGTAATCAAGACCGTAGCCAAGCACAAAAAGGTTTGAAATTTTAAACCCAACATATTTCAGTTCAACGTCATGCTGCGTTGCTTCCGTCTTATGCAACAGGGTTGCCGCAGACAGAGAAGCCGGCTCAAACTGTTCCAGTTTTTTGAACAGGTAATTCATAGAGAGCCCGGTATCTACTATATCCTCAACCAGAATGACGTGACGATCTTTAATATCCGCATCGATGTTCTTGAGGTCCGTTACATTACCCGACGAGACTTTTTCGTCTCCGTAGCTGCTTAATTTAAGGAAATCCACTTCACATGGAATGGAAATATACCGCATCAGGTCGGCCAGGAACACAAACGCACCATTGAGAACACCGATGAGAATTGGACGCTTATCTTTATACTCATGGCTGATGCGGTTGCCCATATCTTTCAGGCGCTCTTGAATCTCGTCTTTCGTTAGATAGACCCGAAACTGCTCGCCATTGATGTTTACTTTATCTGGTAAATATTGGTCCATTAAAGATCTTTCTCTATTTGTAGTACCTGATTTGTCTTTTGGCTGCACTTCACCTGCTCAGATATAATGCCCGCCTGGCCGTCGTCCGTATCGTGCGGGAATATAACGGCAATGATGATTCCATCAAAAGATTCTGCTAAAAAGGCGCTGCTTTTTTGGGTGGTGGAAATTTTTTTGTCGGTCATGATTTCCGCTACAGACTTGCTGCCTTTCATACCGAGACTCTGTATGCGATCGCCTTCTTTCCAGCGCCTTATCGTTACCGGCCATGTAAAAGTCTCAGAGTCTGCCTGCAGGTAACCGGAATCGACGCGGCCCCTCCAGCTCATCAACTTCAACCGTAAGGGTCCTGCTCTTTGTTCTTGATCCAGATCCGTTTTGGTGAAGACAAATTCATCATCGCTCCCTTCGTTTTGATCACCGATGAGCTGAAAATACTCCCTGTTGCGCACAATTTTCCATCCATTGCCCAGGTCCGCTTCTGCACCTGTTTGTAGGTGTTCAGGTTCTAAAAATTGATTCAACACGCCCTCTGAGACCGTTTGATTGGGCAGCTCGTGTAGCAGGAATCGATGCACCAAAACGGGCCGTACCTGTGGCGGCACCTTCAGCAAGCCGGAGCGGGATAGCCGTCTTCCGTCTCTGATCTCGTCCAGCAACACCTCCGCCATCAACGAAAATTCATCGGCGCGCCGGGAGATTTTCAGCACGTTTTTGCGCCAACCCGGAAAAAAATGATCCATCTCCGCAGCTAATGTATGCCTGATAAAATTTCGTGCATACTCCTCCGTACGATTTGTTTCATCTTCGCGGTACGGTACGTGGTGTTCCCGCGCAAATTTCACGATCTGCTCCTTGCTAACGTCAAGCAGCGGCCGTACCAGGTCACCATCATTCAGTACCATTCCGTTCCATGCCGACATACCGGCTCCGCGAAATAGCTTTTGAAGGATAGTTTCTATTTGATCCGATTGATGATGAGCGGTTAGAATAAAATCGGCATCGGCCTCTCGTTTTATATCCCTGAACACCTGGTATCGTTTGTGGCGAGCCCATGCCTGTGTGTTTTGTTCTTCGGCTTCTGAGGGATCAAACCTGGCCGTTACACAGTCGAACCTCCACAAATCCGACACCTCTTCAACCAGCTCACTGTCCTTGTCAGATGCTTCACCTCGCAGGCCGTAATTGCAGTGTACCACTGTAGCCCTGATGTTGCTGCGATACAACAGGTAAAGAAGCGTCATGGAATCTATTCCCCCGCTTACACCACAAATGAAGTGGTTTCGTGCAGGATCAGATACACGGTTTATGGCCTCCCGGAACGCATTAACGACGGGGGAAGATTCGAATCTGTTCATAGGAAAAAGTTTTCACGTCAAGCTGTTTACTAAGCATCACACACTCGGCTTTTTCGTTCATCCCCAGGAATTTATACTCCTCGTCAGTAACGGTTCCGTTCATTGAGGCTTTCACCCACTCTCCAAACCCATAGATTCGATTATTGATATCTTTGCAAAGCTCTTTTTCATGTCGTGTCCACCGCGTGTATAGATGTTCAAAGTCCTGTAGAAGTTCACACAACAAATCCTCCCGGTGCAGCTTTTTCCCTCCGGCCTTTGCCAGGGATGTGGCCTCTTTCCCAACGTCCTTCCCGAACGACTGCTGATTTACATTCAGCCCGATCCCAACCAGAACGCGCTCAGGCCGTTGCCCAAGAAATACAGACTCCGTCAGTAATCCGCCAACTTTTTTGCCATCAATCAATACATCATTGGGCCACTTTATCATACTTCTTTCAATGCCAATCCTGTCGAGTGTAGTGGTTATTCCCAGGGCGAAACAGAGGGTCAGAAGCGGCAGCCTGTCGCCTGATGAAGGTTTAAAAGCGATTGTAAACGTCAGATTTTGTCCTTTTTCCGAAACCCACACCCGATCATACTGGCCCCTTCCTTTGGTCTGATGGTCGGCCAGCAAAACGGTGCCGTGATCAAAACCGGAGTAGTCAAGTTTTTTGAGGTAGCCGTTTGTTGACGGGAGTTCCGATTTGTAGATAAAGTCTGCTCCCAGCCACCGCGTTCTTAAACCGGCCCTGTATCGATCAATATCAAATGGTGTGCTCATCTGCTTCCCGTCAAAAAATTAAAATGGTAAAACTATACCGCAGTACTACACCTGTTTGTGCGAAAGCGTTTTCTGCCACTTATTAAAAATGGATTCTACCTGTTGATAGGTTGCTGCACCGGCAACTTCCCCGGCAAGAGACTGAAACTGGGACAGGTTATGGCTGCAGAGTACCGACTTTACGGCAGGAATAGAACTGGTTGTCATGCTTAGATCGTTCAAGCCCATACCGAGAAAACAAGCTGCATAAAGAGGGTTTGCCGCCATTTCTCCACAAACTGATATAGGTATTTCCTCTTTTTCAGACACATCAATAACGCTTTGAATGATCCTCCAGATAGACGGATGGGCGGGTTGATACAGTTTAGAAATCTTGCTGTTCCCCCTGTCCACGGCCAGCATATACTGTGTCAGGTCGTTTGTTCCGATACTAAAGAAATCAACTTTTTTCGCAGCCTCGGATGCCATGACAGCAATACCGGGCACTTCAATCATGATGCCAAAAGGAACCTCCTCGTTGAACGAAACATCGTTTGTTTGAAGACGCTGCTTTACCTCATCCAGAATCCGCTTCGATTCGTCAATCTCCTCTATCTGGGAGATCATCGGAGCCAAAATTTTGATTTTGCCCGGAAATTCGGCCGATACCCTCAGAATTGCTTCGTACTGCTGACGGAGCAAGTCCGGCTTGTCGAGCAGCATCCGAATGCCCCGCCAGCCCAAGAACGGGTTATCCTCCTTTTCATGGTTATCGGGCAATTTATCGCCGCCCGCATCAAACAGACGGATCACAACAGGCGCACCATCCGATGCCTCCGCAACCTGGCGGTAAAACTGGACCTGGGCATCCACATCAAAATCCTTGGTTTCAAATAGTACGGTCTCTGTTCGAAGCAGTCCCACCCCGCTGGCACCGTGTGTGGCGAGCTTGGGGAGCTCACTGGCAAACTCGATATTACCCCTGATGGTAAAGGGTTTTCCGCAATTGGTTTTCGATGGCTTTGAGGCCCATTTTAGCGCAATTTCTTTTTTCCTGCGCTGCCGCTCTTTATACTGTTCGAACTCTTCCAGCAGTTCTTCCGTAGGATCAAATAATACGGATCCCACATCCCCGTCAATCATCACCGTATGAAATCGCTGCGGATGCATTTTTTTCCAGTCCACCCCAATCACACATGGAATTCCAAGCGATTGAGCTAAAATAACAACATGGGATGTCAGCCCTCCTTTTTCTGTAATAATTCCTGCCAGGTTGTAGTGGCTGAGCCTGATCATCTCTGTTGGCGAAAGCTCTGCCGCAAAGATCACCGCGTTATCCGCGTTCAGCTCGTCAGGGCGCTGGTTTCGAATCACATCAATCAGCTGATCGCGGATCGACACGATATCGATACTCCGTTCATTCAGCCAGTCCGTATCCGAACTCTCAAGCACATTGATATAGTCGTTAAATGATGAAAATACCGCATAGACCGAGCTATCATGGTCTTCTTTGATACGTTTACGGATACGGCGGTTCAGCTCCGGATCGCGAACCACCTCTATTTGTGAATCGATAATCTCTCTTACGTCGCTCTCGTCATTTAATTTTTTCAGATTTTCAAATTCATGCACCAGTGCCTCTATTCCACGTTCGGTAAGCTCCACCTCTTTTTGAATGTCCGAATCGTCAATCTTTTCCGGCCTGACGACGGTCTCCTCCGTATGCAGAACTTTCGGCCTGCCGAGGCCACGCCCCCCCGCACCGGGGGTGCCCAATAACGTACGGTCTGTAAGTTTTTGATTATTCGTCACGCTTTTTCGCTCTTAAACTTGTTTTCAAATAGTTCTGTGAGAACTTCTGCTGCTTTCTCCTCATCCGGGCCTTCAATAATCAGCTCCATTTCAGAGCCCTTTTCTGCTGCCAGCGTCATTAATCCGAGGATGCTTTTTCCATTGACCCGGTACCCGTACATCTCGATAAAAAGGTCCGATTCAAATTGCGACGCTGTTTTTACCAGCATAGACGACGGCCTGGCGTGCAGGCCGGACTCGTTCAGTACTTTTACCTTTTTCTTTATCATGTACTTTTTTTACGAATTCTGAACTGCTTTCAACAACTCTTTTGTACCCAAACCTGGCTACGATTTTCTTTCATCCGCGTAAAATAATCATTTATTCCATGAATGATAGAAAAAGCCCTGAATTTTGTGCTTCTGTGGCCGATTCTCACCGGCTTCTATTCAACTTCTGTTCACAAAATGCGTATTTCCTTTCACACTCTCGTGGATGGCCGCCTTTGCCACGGTATCGGGCCCGTAGCAGTTATTCAGGCAGTCCGTGGCCCGGTAGAGATGCCGCATCTCCTCTTTCTCCCGGAAAAAGATCTCCAGCTGCTCGGTCTGCTGCATCTCGATGGTGTGGAGGCCCACTCCGCGGATTTTGATCCCCTTCTGCAGTGCGCTTTTTACGATTCGCATTGCATTCGGGAGGCAGTGTTCCAGCACGTAGTCGTCCAGGTTGGTAAACCCCGGCGTGTTGAAGGCAAACGACCGCCCCTCCCAGTGCGCCTCCTGGAACCGGATATGGCAGCCCCATCGCCGTGCCTTCCGCTTGTAGCCCCGCATCCTGTAGCAGACCTTCCGCACCGCCTTCACGATTTCCCCTTTCACTGCATCCGGCTCATCCGTCCAGTCGGAAAAGGTGTGCATATAGCTGACCTCATCCGGCACGTGCACCTCGTTCTGAAGAACTTTTGCGCGATCCTTGCCCGTCACCGTTTCCCAGAAAAGCTGCCCCTGCATTTCGCCAAACAGCTTCTGAAAGGGTACTTTGCCCCGCTTCACCGCATCGGCAATCGTGAGGATGCCGTACCGTTTCAGATGCTCGTAGCGCCGGCGGCCAATGCCCCAAACCTCATCCACCGGCAGCGGATAGAGATACTGGGCGGCATCATCGGGGCTGAGTATCGCCAGCATACCGTCCGGCTTTTTGAGGTCGGAAGCCAGCTTCGACCACGTCTTGCTCATGGCCACTCCAACGGAGCAAACCAGCCCCAGCTCTTCATAAATCGCCTGCTTCAATCGCTTCATAAAGGAAAAGATCGCGGATCGGCCCCTCTTCTTCAGGAACGTAATGTCCATGAAATACTCATCCATCGAATATTTCTCCACATCGGGCGAAAACCGGTCCATAACCTCCTTCAACTGGCGGCTGATCCCCTTATACTTGTCGTAATCGATCTGCATAAACACCAGGTAGGGACAGATCTGCGAGGCCTCGAACGCGCTCATGGCAGTTTTGATGCCGAGTGCCCGTGCCTCGTAGCTCGCCGTGGCCACAATACCGCGTGCAATACCGTTTGGCTTGCGCCAGCCGCCCATCGCCAGCGGCAGCCCGTAGAGGTTGTAAGCCCGCTGCTCCACCTGTGCGTAGAAGCAGTTCATATCAAGGTGCAGGTACAGGCGCTTTTTCATGCTCTTGTGCTGGTGATCTTTCGCCACCGTGCTGTAAAGCGTGATACGGTGCACGTCCTGTTCTAAATCGTACTCTGAATATTTTTCCGGATCCATGCAGACAGTATAAAAAGAAGTTACACATATATCATACATATATTTTGGTTTTCACCGTTCCCTGCTTCCATTTTTGTCGAAATCCCGTTACACTGCTCACACAAACAGATCTCAACCCTCATTACAAATCACCAGCCACCATGTGCGGAAGATACGTATTAAAAGCCACCCTGCAGCAGCTTAAAGAAACCTACGGGGCGATTCCTGCCGGCACCTTCACCCTGGAGGCCAACTACAATGTGGCCCCCTCCGCTCACATGCCGGTTGTGCTGGAAGATGACGGTCAGCGGGTGATCCGCCCTCATCGGTGGGGACTTGTCCCTTTCTGGGCCGACAGTCTGAAGACGGGCTACTCCATGATCAATGCCCGTGCGGAATCACTTGCTGCAAAACGGTCGTTTCAACACCCCTTTGTCTCGAAGCGATGCATTGTACCGGCCAGCGGATTTTACGAATGGAAGACCACCAAATCGGCAAAAGCTCCGCATTTTATTCATAGAAAAGAGTCAGAGCTTATGCATTTTGCCGGCCTCTACGAACAGTGGAGTGATGAGAGCGGCGAGATTGTGAACAGCTACACTATCATCACAACCGATGCCAACGACTCCGTGTCGGAACTTCACGACCGGATGCCCGCCATGCTGCTGCCCGGAGAATTCGATATCTGGCTCGATCCCTCCAACAACGACACGGCCATGCTCGGGGATCTTCTCCGCCCCTGGCCCGAAGACGACATCGCGTTCTACCGCGTAAAAAACGAGGTGGGCAACGTACGCAATAACCGCCCGGAGCTTCTCGAACCCTACCGGGACCTCTTTTCATAGAGGGCGGCTGTTCGCGTCTTGAAATGAACCCTCTCGGTGAAGAGCTCACGAGGTATCTACGGAAAGCTCAAAACGTTTGATCAATATTGAGTTTATTCTCAAGTGTTTCCCTTAGAGAGACTGTGAGGAAATTCGACAACTAATTTCGATTCAGTTAAACGTTTAAGGCAAAACGATCTATTTCGAAGCTCCCCTCCATATCAAGTTCCGTCAGGACACGATAGGGAGGGGTCGGGGTGGGTCAGAAAGCCTGGTAGTTCTGAAATTGACTCAAATCTTAAATTAAGTAGGTGCAATTTATTTGGAAATCAATTTTTCCACAGCCTGTCGAAGGGGCAGTGGGGATGATTTGTAGAGCTTTGGGCTCTTAGACATTATTTATGTGCCTGAATCAACGCCTACCGGAGAGTTCTTTCCTGTATCGCCGGCTTGATATATGTGTGATATATGTGTAAACTAATGTTTCCTTAATGGAGAACGTTATGAAAAAGGAAAAATATCCCCCAATCAATGTTTTAAACGTGGTGCGCGGATTTTCAAATCCAAAGCTTACGTACCATATCACACCTTATCGATTTGAGACCCGGTCCGGAGATACGTTTCACATCTGTAACATACGGCAGATGCACAGGGAGCGTGTAGGAAAAGGATACCACTACCACTACGTAGTAAAAACCGCCAACGACCGCTTTTTCCACCTGGTTTTTGATACGGCCAACCTCTCCTGGAGAATGGTGCAGGAGGTCGATGAGATGCTCTTTTTTAATGAGTAGGGCGATGCGGGCTACTTTATCCAAACCTCGTGCAGGTGGAGCCATTGAATGGTGCTATCGTCTGCTTTTTTGAAGAGGGCTGAACTTAGCCTCCCTTGTGGATCGGCCCCGCCCGGCAGACCCTGCCACTCCTCGTAGACCACCAGGCAGAGATCCCGGTGTTGATAGCGGCAGCGAATATGTTTAATCCATATCTGTTCTCCGTTCCAGCTGCCGTGTGCCTTCATAAGATTTTCATTCAAACCGTCTCGGTCGATCTCGGTTCCGTTCGGGCTGATCATCAAAAACCGGTCGTTCATCACGCTATGGACCCGCTGCAGAACAGCCGTATCCTTTTCCGGCCTGCCATTCAGCCAATCTTCAAAAAACTCATGGATCGAATAGATCTCTTTTTTACACTCTGCAATCATGGAATATGAACCCGATCTCGTTGGTTTGCCGGTGCCTTTGCTTCGGGTGTTCAGCCCCGTTGGGGACAGCAACTACATTATAACGTAACGGTTTTTATCCCCGATTGGAAGCAATAACCTCTTCGTAAGCTTCCAGAACGCCCTGTGTGGTCTCTCCGCGCGTGACTTTTGCCACATCTTTGGCCACTTTTCGCGCATTGGCGGGGGCAAACGGCATGTTCACCTCTTTTAGGGCAACGGCATCTCCACCGGTGTCGCCGATGTAGGCCATTTCATGCAGCCCGATGCCGAGGTTCTCCCCGAGCAGACGAAGCCCGCGCAGTTTATTATTTCCCGGCATTAATATATTGATCGAGACTTCCGTGGTATGGATTTCCAGTCCGGGGAATTTTTCAGGGACATATCTCAGCGCTTTTTGGTGGATCTCATCAATGATCGACTCATCCGGACAGACGACGCCGGCATCCATCATCTTCGTAAACTCAAGCATGGCGGTCGGGTACTCCGGCAAAATGGTATCGGTAAGCCACCCCTTTAAGGCGTGTATAGGATCGAGTGATACTCCGCTGTTTTCGAGTGCGGTCTGAATCCTGTTGCCATTCCAGTGATACACTCCCGCACTTTCAAACACAAACGGATGCCGGATATTGAGCCACTGGCCCACCGCTTCGGCATACGGGTAGGGGCGACCCGTACAAATAGTGAGCGGAGGGATAGACTCGTCGTGTTCGCTTTTATTGTTCAGCTCCCGGAGGCGGTTAATGGATTCCCAATGGGGCGTTTTGAACGGGTGGGAAATGCAGCCGTCCAGGTCAGTTACAAATAGTTTAATCATCAATACATTATGTGAACGCGTGGTTGGATGTTTCGTCTGAACCAAGGGTAAAGTCGGGGAAGAAGAGGGACAGAGACAGAAATAACATCCCGATTATGACCATCAGCTGGTAGCGATTCTTATAATTTGCAAACTCCTGGGATGAAAATTCACCTCTCTCCAGTTCGTCAAGTCTCGACAGAAACGGTTCAATTGTATCGCTGCCGCCGTTGATTTCGTAGTAGTTTCCGCCACCCTGCGTGGCGATATCCCGCAGTGTGCTTGAAACGAGGCTGCTCTCCACCACATTCCCCTGGTTATCGCGGTGGTAGCCCCGCAGAGATCCGTTTTCATAGACTGGAATTCGGCCACCCTGCTCTGTCCCGATTCCAACAGAAAATATGGTGACACCCATCGAATTGAGCCGCTCAACACCCTCCTGGTATCCGGGGCCGTGATCTTCACCATCGGCCATAAACAGCAGGACATTGGCTGCATCTGTCTCCTCTTCGATGGATTGGAAAGCTTCTTCGGCCTTCAGCAGAGCTGCCTGAAAATTGGTTGTAGACGATGGCATCTGGTCGGTGCGGGCGATATCGAGGTACAGGCGCAGTGCCGAGTAATCGAGCGTCATCGGGCTTTGAACAAATGCCTGGCCGGTAAATACAAGCAGGCCCACTTTATCTCCCTCCAGGCGGTCAATCAGGCGGTTGACTTCAAACTTTGCTTTTTCGAGCCGGCTGGGCGAAATGTCTTCCACATTCATGCTCCGGGAAAGATCCATCGCAATCAGCATATTAACTCCCGTTCTCTCCACTTCGCGAATCTCCGTTCCAATCTTCGGACCGGCAAGCGCAAGGATAAAAAAGAAGAGTGCTCCCAAAAAACTAAAAAAGCGAATACGGTCTCCCGTTTTCCAAAAGTTCAATCGCAGCAGGGAGAGCAGCCGGTCATCAAACAGCTCTTTCCGGTGTTTGTGGCGCGCAACTCTCAGCCACCAGTAGAGCCCCCAGATTACCGGGATCAGCAAAAGGAGCCAAAGGTATGTACTATTTTCCCAAATCATTGTTTACCCATAAAGTGTTGGAGTCGTGCCAAAGATAGTGATTATATTTCTGAACGCAGAGTACTATCGAACGATTTCCGGGTGGCTTCATTGCCCCTGACCTGCACCGGCTGGAAGCTATTCTCGGTCTGTACTACACATTCTTCCTGTAGGCCGTAGCAACAGCTTCAGCTGTAAACTCCTGTTGAGTGGCTTCTTCGGCAGGGACGATTTTCCACAGCCAGAGAATACCAATTGCGCTCAGCAACAGAGAGAACAGCAGGATGGTTTCCCGGATGGAGAGCAGACCGAACTCCAGGATAAGCGCGGCAATTGTTACGGATACCGACTGCGAGAGGGTGAAAAGAAGCCACTCGGTGCTAAATACACGTCCCCTGAAAATATCGGGGGCCCTTCGCTGAAGCAGGACGGTGCTCATTACCCAGTTTGATCCGGAGGCGGCGTGAGCGGCCATAACGAGCAGAGCCATCAGAATCAGTGCCTCTGAGCCACTCACAAGCGCGTACATCACCCCGGAAAACACCATGCAGTACCCCATCGCCTTTACCCAGGTCGACTCTTTTTTAAAGATTCGTCGGCCAAGAACCGGCCCAATTCCTGTTCCCACACCGCGCGCGGCATACAGGATGCCGAGTCCCACACTCCCCATCAGCAGAATGTCTTCGGCCACCAGGATCAGCAAGTAGACCAGTGCACCAATGCAGCTTGTAAACATCCCCTTGGCCATCGTGGGCCGCATCACCTCCGGGTGATCTTTTAGGAACTGGAATCCTTCACGGATGCCGGTAAGTGGATTTTTGGTCCGGATTTTTTCCTTCCGGCTCATTTCTGTCTGCGGGATAGTTGCCCGGTAAATAAATACAGCCGACAGCAGGTAGGTTACAGAGTTGATGATAAATACGGCATCGGTTCCAAGCCAGGCCGTTGCAAGTCCCCCAACGGCCATGCCGGACGTAAATATGATGCTCCAGGACGCCGCAGAGAGTATGTTTGCGTACACCAGCTCCTCGGACGTGGTAATATTGGGAATGGAGGATGTTTTGGCCGGTTCGAAAATAGCGGAGAAAACCATCTGGACCGCCATCAGCACATAGGCGAGCCACAACAGCTGGTACGATACAATCAGCAAAAACCCCAGGACAACGAGCCCCCTGAAAATATCGCACCAAATCATCAACCGGCGACGGTTCATTCGGTCGGTTATATAGCCGGCAAAAGGAGAGAAGAGAGCGAGACTGAGCGTTTTTACAACAATAATCAGCCCCAGGAGCAGTTCAGAATCACTGTATGACTGAATCAGCGCGTAGATGGCCAGAAGCCCGAACCAATCCCCGAAGTTCGAAACGACTTGTGCCAGCCACAGTCGCCTGTAATTTTTGTTATTGCCGACAAGATTGGTGTATGGTTTTATGGAAAATTTCAAACGGTGATGCTATAATTCAAGATGGCATTCATGGTAATTGATGAGTACTGCATCAACCAAAAAAAACTCATTTCTATTCCACACCCGTACTTCCAAATCCACCCTCTCCACGCACTGTTTCATCGAGTGTGCTGACCTCCCTGATGTCCGCCTGTACAACCGGGGCAATCACCATTTGTGCAATTCGATCTCCATGTGTAATCGTGAACGGTTCATCTCCAAGATTCACCGCCAGGAGCTTCACCTCTCCGCGGTAATCCGAGTCGATCGTACCCGGTGTATTCAACATCGTAATGCCGTGTTTAAACGCTAACCCGCTGCGGGGCCGGATCTGCGCTTCGTATCCCCGGGGCAGCGACATCTTCAGCCCGGTCGGTACAAGCATCCGCTCGCCCGGTTTCAGCTCTGCCGGTTCCGGGAGAGCCGCCCGAAGATCCATACCGGCCGAATCTTCCGTTTCGTAGGCAGGCAGCGGCAAATCTGATGCGTGGTCAAGTCTTTGAAATTTGCAGGTTAATTTATTCTGATCGCTCATAGGATATTAGCCGTACTTTTACATTTCCGAAGATCACTTTCACATGCGCTTCCACCGGGACACGCAAATCGTCCGTCAAAAACCAGGACTTGAAACTACCTGAAAAACCAAACGGACCATCTACATCCGTGGTTCCGTCACTGCGGTAGGTCTCTACCTCATCCTCGAATGCGTCGTAGCTTCTCATTTCGGTTTCAGGGCTGCTTTTAGCCATGAGCGTGCTTTTCTCTCCTTCAATATAGACCGGTAATTCATACGGTTCCTCAATGCCGGCAAACATGCGCGAATAGTAAAACACGATGTCGCCTCCGCTGGCGGGTTCTTCAAGTTCCAGCGTATCCGTAGGTTCACCCATTTCAAAAAAACGGGCTTCCATCTGCTCCCGGTCAAACTCTACTTTGAGTGTTTCGTACTGCTCATCATGAATATCATCCCGCCAGAAAAGATGGCTAAAAAACCAGTCGTCATTATGACTAAAAAGGGATTCGTAATTCACAATATTTTTCCCGACAAACGGAACCCGGCTATTTGAACGAATTCGGGTCCGGAGGTGATGGACCTTTTCTCCCTGGTGTGTCGTGTCGGGAAGCAGTTCCACATCGACCCAGCCCAGCGTAAAAAAACTGTATTTTACCTCGTACTCAAACGTCTCGCGGACATCCATCAGCATCTCCGGTGTTGGCGGGCTCTCACGTTCGTAGGTAAGCTGCTGGGCAACTATACCTCCCGGATTCGCCAAAAAGAGAAGTAGAACGGCTACCGTTAATTTATACAAACGACTCAAAAGCATCCTCATCATATCCAACCAGTACGGCTTGATCCAGTTCTAAAACCGGGCGTTTTATCATTGTTTGATTTTCAAGAAGCAGATCAAAGAGCTGGTCATCATCCAGGGTCTTATCACCCAATTTCAAGCTGCGCCACGTTCTTCCGCGCCGGTTAATGATCACATCCAGGCCAACTTTATGCACGAACTCTTGTAGTTTGGATGTCGTAAGCGGATCTTTTCTTACGTCTATGAATGAATATTCCACATCATGTTCATCCAGCCATTTGAACGTATCGCGGACTTTATTACAGTTTTTAATGCCATATACCTTCAGCATAATTGATATATTCTTTTTTTGTTACAGAGGGAGTGTGCATTTTGAAGTGTGAGTGTCATAAACACTGATGTTCTTTTATTCTTTATTTCACTCCGGGCATGCACGAAGTTGAAAAGATACAATCTTTATCATACAGATATTAGCGATACAACGAGATTTACAGTTATGATTAAACAGACAAACCACAGCTGTCATTCACGCACTGCAAACATCTGCAGCAGCATCCCCCCCGCTTTTTCCCGTGCGCCTGCGGTGCTTTCAGTGCTGTTTATGTTCACTATGGTTTTTACCTACTGCGGGCAGAACGATGATCAGCGAGCATTTGAGGAGCAGGCATTTTCGCTGGCTGAAAATATTACCGAAACCGATCCCAGCGGAAAAATCGTAACCGAAGATCCCGACGATTGGCGAACCGCCCCGTTTTTCCAGGGACTGGTTTTTGTAAATCCAGCCTTTCCCAACCCGGTGCTGGTGAGCGACAGGCTGGATATTAACGTTGAAATTACGGGAATAGAGGCGGTATCGGGCCTGCGGGTTGTGGTGCTGCTTGAGAGCGGTCCCACCATCGAATTTAAGCCGCTTTATACCAGCTCTGAACAGCCGCTGCCACCGGGACTCACCGTCGCATCCATCAACCCGGTAGAGCTTGGCAGGTTCAATACGGTAGAGAGCGCCCGAGGAATTCATCGCATCATTTTACTCGACAATCGTGAAAACGTCATCAGCTATGGGGATGTCCGTGTGGAATAGGTACCAGCGCTCAGAAGATGCACTCTTTGATGATTATGCAATTAAACCTCGTATTCCAGCACCTTGATAAATCGCGCTCCTGAATCGGTCTCGGCAAGTAAATAGATCCTGCCGCGATGAATCTGAAGTACAGACCCCGGAAGCTCATCGGATAGTTGCCCCAGCACCTCACCCGATTCGCCCAGGGCGATCCAATGGGGCACGCCGCTCTCTTCATCCGTTACAAGATTCAGCCAAATCACACCATCCGGGTCGTAATGAAGCCTCCTCACCTTCCCTTTGGTTTCGGGCATCTGGTTCACCATGGATGAAACTTGAATTCCATCGAAGCCCATGCGTTCGGTCATAGTCTCAACAAATTCCCGTCTTTCTTCTGCCGGAAGCTCTACATCCGGACGGGTAAACCCTACGGAATCGATCCGCTCGCCTGTTATAAGGCTGTACGTTTCGAAACCAACCGTTGAGCTATTGCCGGCGATCAGCCTGTCGCGGTGAAAGTACGGGAGGATTTTTTTATGATGGGGAGAGGACGTGGTGGCAAGCATTTGGCCCGAATCATTACGAAACTCCAGGATCTCGTCTTTCGCAAATTCAAGCAGGGGCTCTCCGTATGGATCTCCATTTTCGTCAATTTTCTGAATCTGTATAGATTCATTGTCCGGATCAGCCGGCCCCGGGTAGATCATGCAAAACATATCTCCCTTCGGTGTGATGTGAAAATCCCTTGGGTAAAACTCAGGGTTCATATCTGCCACGGGGCGTATGCCCGGCGCGGGTTCTATATCAAATTCGTACCGGCTGAGCCGTCGCTGCGACCAATCATAGAGCAGAAGTTCGTTTTGAGCCGAGAGACTCACCCTGCCGATTCGCCGAACCTCGCCGGGACCTTCACCTTCCCGAAGTTCGGAGTCAATGTAATTACCATTTCCATCAAATAGATGAATCGTTCGCTGCTGTGAATCCACAATGAGAAGTTCACCGCTCTCGGCCACCAGGAGCTGCTGAATTGTGCCGAATAATTTATCCTCCGGCAGACTGGAATCATCGATCGCAAAAAGGTCCGTTACCTCCGCCTCCGGACCCCTCAGCCGGTCAACTCTATCCTGGTCCGTTGGGGAACAGGCAAACAACAGGAAACAGAGGAGTACCGGGCAGAAAACAGCCGTTTGATTAGAGACCATATGGAGTAATTAATTTTCGATTATTGAAAACAGTAAGGGACAATTCGAATACCCTAACGGCGCTTACAGTCCAATGATTGGTAACTATAACGGGATATATCAGCCGCCGGAAGTCCGTTTTGTCAACGCCAAATAGTATAGATTCGTTGCCGCAAAATCCAATCAAATCTACATTCAGGTTGCGAATATTGTTCAATTTCTATTCTTCTCTGACCCACATTTTTATTAATTTATGTGTTCAATTTCACTTCACCCGAGGCACCATATTCAGTGGCGAGTATCGTGCAGTCAGCTCATTTACAGAACACATTTTATTCATGGCAGATCAACGAAGCCCAAATTTTCAGAGCGGTAGCAACAATTCATCCCCAAAAGATGGCGGACGCGTTCCACCACAGGCGGTGGAAGTTGAAGAGGCTGTACTCGGGGCGATGCTGATTGAGCATGAAGCGGCAACGATTGCGCTTCAGCAGCTGCAGTCGGAGGATTTCTACAAACCGGCGCATCGTCATATTTTTGACACCCTCCACGATCTCTACGAGCGCGATAATCCGCTCGATCTGCTTACCGTAGAAAACGAACTGCGCGATAAAGGCCTTCTCGATTCGGTAGGTGGCGGCGGGTACCTTGCAGATTTGACCCGGTCGGTGAGCTCTGCGGCCAATGTAAGCTACCACGCGCAAATTATTTCCGAAAAGGCCATTAAACGAAAGCTCATTGTTCAGTGCAATGAGATTGTCAAAAACGCTTACGATTCCACAACGGACGCCTACGAATCACTCGATGCCGCCGAGCAGAGAATTTTTGAAATTGCCAATACCAAATCCCGCGCCAGTGCACAGGCTATCGGGGATGTACTTAAAGATACACTCCAATATCTCGAGGACCTGCGCGGAAAACCGTCCGGTATTACCGGGGTGCCTGCCGGGCTTGATGTAGACAAATATACATCCGGCTGGCAAAACGGGGACCTGGTTATTATTGCTGCCCGCCCCTCGATGGGGAAAACGGCGTTCACGCTTACCTGTGCACGTAATGCCGTTCTCTATCCCGATGAGGATATGCGAAAGAATGTGGCCATTTTCAGTCTCGAGATGTCGTCGCAGCAGCTGGTGCAGCGCTTCCTGACCATGGAGGCGCGGATTGATGCCCAGCAGGCCCGAACCGGCCAGCTAAAAGATGAGGATTTCAAGCGCCTGATCGACGCTGCCAGCCGGCTGTTTACAGCCAAGATATTTATTGATGATACGCCGGGCCTCAGCCTGATGGAGCTTCGGACCAAGTGCCGGCGCCTGAAAAGCGAACACGACATCGGCCTGATCGTTGTGGATTACCTGCAGCTCATGACCGCCAACGCACGCGATATCGGCAGCAGGGAGCAGGAGATCGCCACGATATCCCGTGGATTAAAAGGATTAGCCAAAGAACTGAACGTGCCGGTTATTGCGCTCTCTCAGCTCAGCCGCCAGGTGGAACAGCGCGGCGGAGATAAGCGACCGCAACTGAGTGACTTGCGGGAATCAGGATCGATCGAGCAGGATGCCGATGTGGTATGCTTTCTCTACCGGCCGGAGTATTATGGAATTACCACCACGGCCGAAGGACAGTCCACCAACGGACTTGCCGAGCTGATTATCGGGAAGCAGAGAAACGGCCCTGTGGGGACCTCTCACATGTATTTCGTGAAACAATATGCGCGCTTTGAAAAATTGACCCGCTCAGACGAGGCCATGCCGGGTGATCCGGATGAGGGGAGCGGTTCATACCTTCCCGGAGACAATTCCGCCTCCCCACCACCGCCACACAGCCCCGGCGGCGATGATGACGCGCCGTTTTAAGGAGATATGAGATTGGAGATTGGAGATGGGTGGGTTTGTCTATCCCTGCCAGAGGTACATGCCGTCGAGCCGATCTCTTTAACATAATTTGAGAACAGTTCTGCCCTGAATGAAGAGACATTTCGATCAACCGCCTCCCCCCTCCATTCACACCTGAAGGAAGGGGAAAATCAGAGGGGTAGGTTTGTCTATCCCCACCAGCTGTAAACGCCGTCGAACCGATCCCTTGCACATAATTTGAAGACGATTACTCCCTGAAAGAAGAGACATTTCAATCAACCACCTCTCCCCTCCTTTCACACCTGAAGGGAAGGGAGAAACAGAGGGGTGGGTTTCTATCCCTGCCAGCGGTAAACGCTGTCGAACCGATCCCTTGCCGATAATTTGAGAACAGTTCTGCCCTGAAAGAAGAGATCTTTTAACCAACCCCCTCTCCCCTCCATTCACACCTGAAGGGAGGGGAGATTGAGAGGGGTGGGTCACATCCCTGCCAGCAGTACATGCTATCGAACCGATCTCTTGCACATAATTTGAAGACGATTACTCCCTGAAAGAAGAGACATTTCAATCAACCCCCTCTCCCCTCCATTCACACCTGAAGGGAGGGGAGATTGAGAGGGGTGGGTCACATCCCGGAAACAGCCTGCATCATCAGTGCACAGATCCATGCCCCGTATGTACCCAGCGCATAGCCAAATACCGCAAGTAAAACGCCCACCGGCGCAAGTGCGGGATGAAAAGCAGAGGCTACAATTGGTGCCGAAGCGGCGCCGCCAACATTTGCCTGGCTCCCGACCGCCACAAAGAAAAAAGGTGCCTTGATAAATTTAGCAACCAGCAGAAGAACGGTCACATGAATTAAAATCCAGACGGCTCCAATCACAAAATACCCGGGGGCATCAAGCATCGATCCAATATTCATCTTCATACCAATGGTCATTACCAGGATGTAGAGAAAAAGACTTCCCACTTTAGATGCACCGGCACCTTCAAGTTTACGGGCGCTCGTAAAAGAGAGAATGAGTCCACCTGTTGTAGCAACAATGACGATCCAAAAGAACGACGAGTCCAGGCTCATTCGGGTCAGTTGCGGAGAGTTTTCTTTTACCCAGGGTCCGATAGAATCCCCTGCCACATGCCCCAGCGCGACAAGCAGAAAGGCAACTGCTCCAATTTTAGTTAAGTCCGTCAAAGTAGGAACACGTGCAATATTGGCTTGATAGTCCGCAATTTTATTTTTCAATTCGGTGATGGCTGATGCATCTGCCTTGAACCAGGTATCCAGCCGATCGGATATACCGGCTCCATAGAGCAGAAAAGCGAGCCAGATGTTTGCCACGATAATATCCACCGTTACCATCGCACCAAACAGATCCGTACTGGGTTCAAAAACTTCCAGCATCGCAGTTTGATTGGCACCGCCCCCGATCCAGCTGCCGGCTACTGTGGCAAGGCCTCGCCACACCTCATCAGGGCCGGTACCGCCGACAATTTCAGGGCTGATACTCCCGACAATCAACAGTGCAACAGGCCCTCCAACCATAATGCTCGCGCTACCCGTCAAAAACATTATAACGGCTTTAGGGCCCAAATTTATAATTCCTTTCAGGTCGATACTGAGAGTAAGAAGCACCAGGCTTGCAGGTAAGAGATATCGGGACGCCATGAAATAAAGATTGGAATCTGCTTCCGACACAATACCAAACGTGGTGAGAAGAGATGGGATGAAGTAGCAGAGTAGCAGTGCCGGGACAAATGTATAAAACGTTTGCCATTTGGGATTATCGCTGTTGGATGTGGCAAATATCCCGGCAAGTATCACCATCAATAATCCAAAAGTAACCGCATCATTGGTTATTAGAGCTGAATCCATGAAGTAAATATATGACCATTCATTTATTGAGGATACAAAATTACCGGGACATGAGCAGGGACAAATTTTGGTAGATGTGAGATGTAAGACATGAGTTTGGAAACTTTGTCTATTGTCTATCCCTGCCAGCAGTAAATCCTGTCGAGCCGATCTCTTGCAAATAATTTGATGACGATTACTCCCTGAAAGAAGAGATTTTTCAATCAACCATCCCTCCCCTCCATTCACACCTGAAGGGAGGGGAGAATCAGGGGGGTGGGGTCACTCCCGCATCAGTTTTTTATACTGAATCCGTTCCGGCTGATCTTCAGAAATTCCCAGCCTTTCACGGCGGTTCTCTTCGTATTCCTGGTAGTTGCCTTCAAACCATTTCACCTGGCTATTGCCTTCGAATGCCAGGATATGCGTGGCCACACGGTCCAGGAACCACCTGTCGTGCGAGATTACCACCACGCAGCCGGCAAAGTCGAGGATCGCCTCTTCAAGGGCCCGGAGGGTGTTCACATCCAGGTCGTTCGTGGGCTCATCGAGCATCAGTACATTTGAACCTTCCTTCAGCATCTTGGCCAGGTGTACGCGGTTGCGCTCGCCTCCCGATATTTCAGACACCTTCTTCTGCTGGTCACTTCCGCTGAAATTAAAGCGCGCCACATACGCCCGGGAATTCACATCCCGGTCCCCCAGTTTCACGATGTCCTGCCCGCCTGAAATCTCCTCCCATATTGTTTTATCCGGGTCCAGAGGACGCTTTTGGTTAACATAGCCCAGCTCTACGGTATCTCCCACCTCAAGAGCCCCTTCATCCGGCTTCTCTTCTCCGTTAATCATTCTGAACAGGGTCGTTTTCCCCGCGCCATTCGGCCCGATCACGCCCACAATGCCACCCGGTGGCAGACTAAACGTCATCTCCTCCACGAGCAGCTTATCGCCATATCCTTTTTTAACATTTTTGGCTTCAATCACCTTATCTCCAAGCCGTGGGCCTGCCGGAATAAAAATCTCCATCTCCTCCCGCTGCCTTTTTCGATCCTCAGACAGCAGCTCTTCATACTGATTGATGCGCGCTTTACTTTTCTTACGCCTGCCTTTGGGATTTTCACGGATCCATTCCAGCTCCTGCTTCAATGTTTTTTGCCGCTTCGACTCCTGCTTCTCTTCCATCTCCAGCCGCTTCTGTTTTTGTTCCAGCCAGGAGCTGTAGTTACCTTCAAACGGAATCCCTTCTCCCCTGTCGAGTTCGAGAATCCAGCCGGCTACGTTGTCCAGGAAATAGCGATCGTGTGTTACAGCAATCACCGTACCCTCATACCGGGCAAGATGCTGTTCCAGCCATCCCACGGATTCAGCATCCAGGTGATTGGTCGGCTCATCCAGCAGCAATACGTCCGGTTTCTTCAGCAGCAGACGGCAGAGGGCCACGCGCCGGCGTTCACCACCCGACAGATTCTCAACCAATGCATCACCGGGCGGGCATCGCAGGGCATCCATGGCCTGTTTCAGCTTGCTGTCGATATCCCACGCGCCGACCTGGTCAATACGCTCCTGCAGCTTCGACTGTTTGGCTATTAAAGCATCAAAATCGGCATCAGCGTCACTGAATTTCTCGTTGATCGCCTCATACTCTTTCAGCAGGTCGATCGTCTCCTGTACGCCCTCTTCTACGATATCCCGTACCGTTTTTTCAGGATCCAGTTCCGGTTCTTGTTTCAGATAGCCACATGTCGTTCCCTTTTGGCGGCTGATATCACCGATATAGTTTTCATCTTCGCCGGCAATGATTTTCAGCAATGTACTTTTACCTGCACCATTAAGGCCCAACACCCCGATTTTTGCCCCGTAGTAGAACGAGAGATAAATATCGTTTAACACCCGTTTGTTCGGCTTATAGACTTTACTGACCCCAACCATGGAAAAAATTATCTTTTGATCACTCAACGGTATACCCTTTTTTTAAATCTGCGATGAGCCATGAAAATACGAAGATTGTAGTGAAATAATGGAATCTCTTTTCTTTAAATAACGGGTAGGCTGCACCTGCACCACGATAAATGAAACAGTCGCTTTTTTCCGGCAACTAAACGATTCTCCCCGACCGTCGGTTACATACAAAATCAGCTCATGTTCATGCTGCCGGGGCAATAATCAATGTAACCACCCGGCCACACACCTGGAATTAAACTTATATGTCTAAACTTTCTCTTGAGGAGAAATTTATCGATGTATCCGACTATGGCCGTCCCATAGCGGTGCATCTCGCTTCCCGATTACAACATACGTCGGCAACACCGGTTCAGGTTACCCTCGTCTTCGGACTCTGCGGCCTCACGGCGGTCGGTTGCATATTGAATGGATACTACGCCACTGCCGGGGTTTTCCTTATTATAAAATCGATTATCGATGCTGTTGACGGAGAGCTGGCGAGGCTGAAAAGGACTCCATCATATACCGGACGCTACCTGGACTCAATATTTGACTATATCCTCAATTTTCTTGTGCTTCTGGCCGTTGGGTATGTGGCGGACAATCGTTTTGCGGCTACATTGCTTGCATTTGCCTGTCTGCAGCTTCAGGGCACTCTCTATAACTACTACTACGTTATTCTGCGCCATAACTCTGAGGGTGGAGATAAAACCAGCAACATATTTGAAACTCTTCCGCCGGTTGCATTTTCGCAGGAGAATCAGCGCACGGTAAATATCTTATTCCGTATTTACCGGGCCTTCTATTCGATATACGACAGGATAATTTATGCCCTCGAGCCGCAAGCCCCGGAGGCGGGCCCGTTGCCCAAATGGTTTATGACCCTGCTCTCTTTTTACGGTCTTGGGTTTCAGCTGTTGATCATTTCTATAATGCTGGCGGCCGGGATAATCAACCTGATCATCCCGTTTTTTATCTTTTATTCAATCTTCATCATCCTATTCATCGCTATACGCAAGTACTTTCTTTCAGCGCAAAACCGCAGCTGAACGAGTCGTCTAAACCCGGCCGTACGATCCTCTTGTTAATCAAAGAATAGTTTGCGTGTTCGGTCCGATATGGTCTCGATATCGAGCAAAATTATGCAGTGTGAAAGCTTCAGGTTGTAATCGATTGAGGGCCTGGTGCAGATGTGGCACCCGACATCCAGGTAGTTTTGAAGAAGCGGCGGAATATCTACGTCATCGGTATCTTGCCCCCCCGGTGTCTCCGGCAGCTGATACTTTTTACGAGCCTCCACGCGGTATGTCGGGTGAATGCATCCATTTTTCAGCAGGTAGGCATACGTGTTGTTGAGCTTTTCGTGATCCAGCGTACTAAAGGCAGCATACCCAAAGAGAAATTGCTTCTTAAAATGGGTGAGATAACCCGCGAAGCCTTTCCACAGCAGAAACAGAACACGTCCGTTCCTGTGATCTTTCCTGATGCACGCCCTGCCAACCTCAACGCCGTTTTTTAATATACAATCCGGAAACTGATCCAGATGAAATCTCTTATCGCTGACAAACCCGTTCCCGCTTTCAGCCTGCTGATATGTCTGAAGCCGGTAGGTGCCGATCACCTCGCGGTTTTCATTGTCAACAACAATCAGATGGTGAGCCTGATCATCATACTGATCTTTATCCCGGTCCTTATCAAAATCAAATTCCCGCTCAAGCTCTTCTTTAAACACGTTGTAGCGTAATTTTAGAGCAGCATTGACCTCGTCCTCAGTTGTAGCAAATTTTACCGTGTATCGCTTACTTGTAATATCGTTCAGTACTCTGCTTTTTATGAGCAACGTATTCTAATAATCTGATTAAAATTTCAATAATTGGATCGTCTATCACTCAACAAAAAAAATAAACCTATTCAATCGTATCTGCCAAATATATCAAATTTCTAACAAACAAGAGCCGTAGAGTAAAAATTCATCAAAACCCGGAATGATCGAACGCACGCATCGAATCACTGCAGCAGTGAATGAAGCATCCGTTATTTTAATTAAATTGTGACAGTTCAGATTAATCTCGATACAATAACCTCAATACCGTATGAAAATAGTACCTGCCATCGGTTTTTTGTTTCTGCTCGCGGCCTGCACAACAATAGAAATATCAGAACAGGACGCTTTTGATAATCACGAAACTATTACCCCCGAAACATTCAGCTACAGCCAATATTCCATGAAGGAACTGACCATCCAAACCGCGGATGGTGAGGAGATCAACAGCTGGTTTCTTGAACATCAGGATTCCGAAGCAACCGTTGTGTACTTTGGAGGAAACGGGCATCTGATGGTGAAGTCCACTCCGCTTATTAAGGCGTACTCAGGTATTCCTGTCAACCTTGTGCTCTTCGATTATCGTGGATATGGACAAAGCACGGGAACTCCAACGGTATCCGGCATTCAGAAAGATGCTGAGGCTGTTTTCAAAGCTGCAAAAGAGCAGTTCGGCGGCGGGCGTTTCTTCCTGCACGGTCAGTCGATAGGCTCTTTTCTTTCCGCCTATATCGCGGAGCGGGAATCTGTAGACGGCTACATCCTTGAAAACCCGATTACCGATGTTGAGAGATGGACCCGGACCATGATTCCGTGGCTGCTGCGGCCATTTATCCGGTTTGATATTGACGACGATATTGCGCGACAAAGCAACCTGGAAACGGTTGCATCTGTAGATCATCCACTTCTGATTTTTGGCGGAACAGAGGATTCCATTACCTCATACAAAATGGCTGAGACGCTTCATGAAGCATCCATATCAAATCAAAAAGAGCTGGTGATTATCGACGACGGGTCGCACAATGATCTTCCCTCCTATCCCCGCTACGTTGCCGGTCTCAACGATTTTCTGATTCATTAATTAACCCACCTCCCCAGTGCAAAAGCTCCAATCAGAAAAACTGTCCATCTATTGGGTTGTGGCAAGTACCATTACGATTGCCTGGGTTATTGCCATGTTCCGGCTTCAGTGGTGGCATATATTCGCTGATACCTGGCCCATTTCACTGACCATGGTCCTGGGGTCATTTATAGCGGGTGCAACGGCTGAGGGAGGAGGCGCCGTTGCATTCCCCGTGTTCACAAAAGTGTTTAACATTCTGCCGGAGAATGCAAAAATATTCTCTTTCTTCATCCAGTCGGTCGGCATGACCATGGCTGCTCTTTTTATCTATTTAAAAAAGATTGATGTTCTTTGGACTGTTGTTTTTGTCGCCCTTTTAGCGGGCATTCCTGGTTTGATTGTAGGCGAGCTGGTTTTGGTGATTCCTGCCCCCTACCCAAAACTTATTTTCACATTTACTGCCGGTGTGTTTGCGCTTTTCCTGATTATCAATCGGTGGTTCATTCCCGGAAATCCTCTCAAGCAGCTGAACACGGAGGATAAAACAACCACGGCTGTCCTTATTGCGACCGGTTTCCTGGGAGGTTTGACCGCCTCCGTTATTGGCGTCGGTATCGACATGCTGGTGTTTATAGTTCTTACCCTGCGTTACGGGATCGATGAAAAAATCAGCACGCCTACGACCGTCGTGACTATGGGATTACTATCCGTGGCGGGGTTCATTTGGCATGCCGGGGTGATGGGCGGCGTAGATCCGGACATTTGGAAATACTGGATGAGCTCGGTCCCTGTCGTCATCTACTTTGCCCCGCTGGGTGCTTGGGCATGCAGTGCCCTGAAACGGGACCAGTTAATTTGGTTTCTGCTGTTTTTAATCCTGATTGAGGTGACAAGTACCTTCTGGATACTGCCCGTCACCACATCCCAGGTAGCAGTCCTCTCACTCTCGTTCATCTTGATTACGCTCCTCTTCGCCGGAATGATCTACTATCGAAAAATTGGTGAGGCCAAGATCCCGTAATTTTTTTTCAATATGTTTGAGCTATTTCAGTGAGTTTTTTCGCATATGATAATAGATGCCCTCTGATTGTTTGTAGTTTTCTACAGGTTTTCATTTTTCTGAATGTACCTATCAAGACAGAACAAGCCCTTTCTGCATGTGAAATTTCAACTGCAGGAAGGGCTTTGTCATGTTTTATAAATCCTGCAAGCCATTTCCCGGAAACCGCCCGCACCGGTCAGGGCTAATATTCCACTATCCTACAACCCCACGTTCCGCATAAACCTATCGGCTTCATTGCCCGACAGCTCCAGGTTCGAAATAAATGCCTGTAAGGCTACCGTCAGACTATCCAGATCCACCGGCTCTCTTGAATCGATGTACTCATGATCCAGCAGGTAGTGTTCCAGTTCCTCCATTTTATTTGTTCGGAACCCGGATACCTCACTGTTTCTCAACGCTTCAAGCAGTCTTTCCGGGTTGCCGTTCAGCTCGTTCAGTTTATCTGAAACCGCGTCGATGAAACTGTCCGACACTGCCCCTGATTTCTCCAGCACACTCCGGTCAATCGGGCGCGGCCGACCCTGCCGGTAAAGTGACAGGTAGCGCTCCAGTACCTCCGCTTTCTCTCTCATTTTTTTGATCTGCTGATCATCCAGCCCGGCAATCACGCCTCCTTTGGTGAGGAAGCTTTTGAGGGCTCCCCAGTATTCAATTCCGGATGAGAGTGTCGTATAAAGAATTTCGGGGTGTTCCATCAAATACCACAAATGGAGCTGTTCCGGTTCATGCATCAGCGGATTGAACGCCGGCACGTTCAGTTTCTCACCATAGGCACTGTAGCTCAGCGACCCCGGTTCGGGAATCTCCCGCACCAGCCGGATGGGGTCTCGATCTGGCTGAGATTTCATATAACCGGGATCACCACTCTGCCCGGTCAGGTAAAATACCTTTAGATCTCCCGTTCCCTCCCGGTTGAGGTAGCTCTCCCACTTGGCCACCTCGTCGCCCTGAGCGGTAAAGTAGAACACCTGCCGCCCCTCCCGGCTGATTTCGGTCAGCGCCTCAATTATGGCCCCGGCCCGCATATCATCACTGTTTGCCAGCAGTTCATCCGCCAGGATCGGCAGTTGAATAGAGGACTCCTGCATCTCCACAAACGCCAGCCTGACCGCCATCAGAAGCTGAATTCGGGTCCCGCTGGAGAGCTGGTCCAGGCTGCGGCCAATCTTCTCTACAGTATCATACGCCCGGAAATCGGGCTTCTCTTTCTCATCAATCTTCAGCTCATACCGCCCGTTTGTGATGCGGTTGAAAAGCCGGTTCGCCTCTTTAAAAACTTTCGGCCGGTTTTGCTCGCGCATCTGCTCTTTAATTTCGTCCACCAAAAGCTGCCCGGTGATAGATGAAAGATTCTGCTCATAGAGCTGTTTCAATCCTTCCACTGCCTCATCCCGCTCGTTGAGCGCCTTTTCCAGGGAGTTTCCGGATTTCACTGCCTTCACGTTTGCCTCGATCTCGGCAATCTCATCCCGGAGTGAATGCACGAGCTCCGCCTGTTCTGCCAGCTTCTGCTGAGTTTCCACTACCTGGTCCAGCGTGAACTCGTGTAGCCGGTCACGTTCCTCTTCAAACAGAGAGTGCGCTTCCAATGCATGTTTTGCACTGCTGAATTCCCGCTTTGCAATATCACATTCATTTGTCACCTTTTTGTACTCCTCCAGCCGGTCCAATAGCTTACGAAGCTCATCTTTTTCATCCACAGGAATTTCAAACTTCTTATAAATCTTTTTGAGGTCACCCTGCTTCCCGTCAATAAAATTCTGCTGCGTTTCAACTGCCTTTTGCTGTCTGGCAATCTCCTCTTCATTTTTGCGGCGCTGCTCCTCCTGCTTCTTCAGAGATTTATGCACCGCAACAGCCTGTGCAGAATCGACAATCTCTTCGTCTGCGTACTTGTTGATCAGGTTTGAAACCGTCTCCATCTCCCGGCTGTACTGACTCTCCTTCTCATCCAGTTTTTCTGTCAATGAAAGATACTCTGTCTGAACCGACTGCCACTGCTGAACATACTTGATGAACACGGCCAGCTCTGTGTAGCTCACCGGCTCATCAAACGGAAGCTCCGGCAGCGCTGAGAGACGGTTTTTCAGATCTGATCCTTGTTGCTCTACCTGCTCAATTCTTCCTGCAAGATCATCAAGCCGTTCCCTGCGGCTCTCCAGTTTTTGGCTGATATGCTCCAGCCAGTGCACGTCTCTCAATTCTGCGGTCAGAGTGTCCAGTCGTTCTCGTACACGTTCTGGGTCCCACTCTTCAGGTGGGTTTAGCCCGGTGCTTCGATAATCCTCAATCCGTACGGCTTCCTTATGATCATTCCCCTTGTTTTGAAGTTGTATCACTCCATAGATGGAAAGCAGAAGAATCAAAACCAGTCCGATCAACCCCGCCATCGGAATCAGATACCCCGCAACGGCAGACGCCACCGACAGGACTGCAATGGTGATGATCACCCATAACGGAAACGCCCGGCCGTCAGGCACCTCTTTCAGCCACTGCGCCAGCGAGGTAATCCCCACGTTGATCCGGTCCCTGTCTCCCGAAACCGGCTGATTCTCTTTTTCCAGCTCCTCAATCTCCTTCTCAAGAATTCGCTTTTCGCCGGCCACGCGATGGGCCTCCTGCAGAAACTGGTCAAGGTCCCCGATCTCCTGGAGATTCAGTCCTGCCCACTCATCCGGGTCCACATCTTTACCGATCTGACGCAAAGCTTCGGCCCGGCTTTTTTCCAGCTTTTTTTGGTCTGTCTTCAGATCCTCAATCTCCGTTTCCAAAACACTGATCCGTTCCGTCCGATGCTCAAGTTCATCCAGGTGCTTTTCCGGGACACCCGTTTCCGGAATCGTTACGTCATGTAGCTGATTGTTGCACTCATCAATGGTTTTTTCAGCTGACCGGATGGCTTCCCTGGCGCTTGCAATTTCAGATTCAATCTCGTCAACTCGCTGCATCTCTTCTCCATGCGCTTTGTCGAGCACCTCAGGAAATTGATTCTTTTGATCCCTGAGCTCTTGATACGATTGTTCAGCTTTCAGCTTTTGAGCAGCCAAATCATACACTACGGCTTTCTTTGCAGCCTGCTCTGCCTCCTTCCGCATCTTGTAGAGTAAAGTGAGCCTCTGCTCTTCCTCCTTTACTTTCTTCTGCTTTTCCTTGCTCTCCCTGAGCGCCTGCTCAGCCTTCGAGTAGGTTTTGTATTCCCCCATACCGGTAGTACTGAGACGGTCAGAGTAGCCCAGTTCACTGCCCGCACGGTCAGGATCGTATCCCCCAACCGACTCACGGATAATCAACTCCGCCAGGTCTTCCCCATCGTCTTTGATCAGCTCGTGAAGCGCCAGCATGTAGCGGTTTCGACCTTCCGCCGAGGGGATGCCGCTGAGCTCATCATCCACACCGTTTCGCTGTACGATGTGGCGGCTTGATTCAATCCGGATTGTCCACGGCTCCTCCCCGATTTCAGCCCGCCCGCCGATATGAATTTGATCGGTATCCTGCTGCCAGATCAGCTTTTGAATGGCCCTTGCCGTGGTGCTCTTCCCGGCGGCATTGGGCCCGGTGATGATATTGATATGTGGTGACAGGTCGCTGAGTGGCGCCATTCCGGATGGAAATCCGGGCATCCGTCCGATGGTGAGTTCTTTTATTCGGAGTGATTTTTTGTCGATACTCATCGTAGGTTAGACCCCTCTTTTTGTGAGATTAGCTCTCCAAGAAACTGACGGCTCTCCCTCAGCAAGAGCTCCCTGGCCGAGACATCTGTTTCATCCATCTGCTCTTCAAATCTTTTAAGAGGCTGGTATGTTCCTGACCGGTTTGCACTGCCGATTTTCTCTTTCATCTTCGCTACCAGGGTCTCCAGGAACGGTGATGTCCTGCCTGCCTCCAGATCAAGAATTGCTTTAGCTACTATTCCGGGAGGCGTTGGCTGATGAGCCAGCTCCTCCAGGTTTTCAATAGACGGCCTGGCACGGTTTTCAACTTTTCTGATGGTCACAACCGTTTCAGAGATGATCTCCTGCTCAAACTGGTCCGCAAACTGAGCCCACGTTTCCATGGCCGAAAGTGATGAATGAGATCCGGTCAGCTCAATATCGTATATCAGCCGGGAGACGTTTTCAAGCTCGTCGGCCCTGTTTTCTGTATCCTCTGCAACCTGCTGCGTAAGCCGGTTTCTGAAATCGGATTCGCCTTCCATACCGGTAATATCAACCACTAAGGATTGATACCGGACAGGAGATAACCCAGCCTGTACGGCACTTGCATTCCCTGCCTCCAGCGTAAGCACAAACGGCCCGTGAACACCCGGCTCCTTTGCACTCAATGCCTGCGGAGAGCCCGGGTAAAAGACCAACGGATCGTGCTGACGGATGATCTCCGGCTTGTGGATATGGCCGATGACCCACGCATGAGGGAGCCCGGCAGGGAAATGGTTCAGATTTACGGGCGCGTAGTGACTTTTTTGATCATACAGATCCCCATGCAGCAACCCCACGGTTGGAAGATTTGAATCCAGGCCAAGGTCTTGAATCGACAACCGAAGCAGCGGATCCTCCATCACATGCTGTTTTGGGAACGACCAGCCCACCGCCTGCAGCTTCCCGGACCGTGTATCGATGATCCTGGCTTCCCATTCTCCTCTTTCTCCCAGCAGGTGAATGTGATCATAGCTGCGGTTCTGCATGATATCGGGCAGAACATCATAATCATGGTTCCCGGCAACCATCACCACCGGTATTCCCGCATCACCCAGCCGTTCAAACGCTCTCTGCACCGGCCCGATCGCCTCAAAAAACCGATTATCCCGATCAACGATATCCCCCGTCAGCAGCAGCGCATCCACCTGTTCATCAATTGCATATTCAACGGTACGTTCCCATGTGCAGGTCACGGAGCTCTCCCCCAGCTCTGCCGGCATGTTGGAGGATTGCTTTCCCAAGTGGAGATCAGCGGTAGCAAGAATCTTCATAATGACTTTTGGTGTGCTTGATAAATATTGACTCCATGGCAAGATAATGGTGAAAGGTGACAATATCTGTCACCCTGTAAAAAGTTTTCAACCACTCAATCCCATTTT
>JAAAOB010000050.1 GCA_009909035.1 Bacteroidota bacterium | reverse complement strand
GGATATCGTAATGCAAAGCAACCAGAAACTGTGCCAGGCTGTCTTGCCTGATATCGATGTTGGGTCCGTCGAATCCGGAGATTTGATACACCCTGAACGTGGAGTCAAGGATGTCATCCATGGTTCTGCTGTTGTTGTTGGATGAGCAGCTTGCAAATATCAGTAGGGCAAGTACGGTTATGAACGTCTTCATAGATTCATCATGATGTAGTTATGAATGTCCTGTCTCTGAAAGTCTTGCGCGATACAGGTCGTTTTGGGCCTGCCTTCAACACTGGCATGAGCATAATTCTTAATAAAGTACTAAGGATTTGTGAGAGGGATATGAATCATGAAGATTTACGGTATAAGGACAAAACAGCTGTGCCATTTGGAGGGGGATAAAAACACAAAGCCTGTCCGGATCACCGGGGATTCAGGATGATGGTGGGGAGGGAGCAGAAGCGTCAGAGCGGGAAGAACAGATCATCGGGATGGCTCTGTGGATCGATCAGGTTTTGCTTTAGGTGTTTTATGCACCCGATACGCAGCATAAAACGAACTGCAAATCAGGTATGAAATGAGCGATCTGGCCGATAGAGAAAACTCAGTGCCTTGATAGATGCTGTAAGGAAACTCGATGACTACCGCTACCAGGCAGATGGCTCCGAACATCCATACGAAGTGATGAAAGAAACCTTTCATGATAATATCATTCATTGATGGTTAAAGTCTTATTGCTAAAGGAGAGTTTCTTGCTGAAAGAGATATCGTCGCGTTCTTCCATTGGTTCTGAATTTGACTTTTCATTGAAAAAGCGACATTTGCATCAATCCTGCAAGTATTCTCCGCAGCCCTTACACATCCGCTTTCAAACGCGTTTCTGTTCAGTGCGCCTTGCAAGGAAAAGTTGAATTCCAGACCCAATTAGGGTGACCAAAACAATCGAGCTCAAACCTGCAGTAAATCGCCAAAAAAATTGAGCATCAGCCGCATCCTGAACAAAACTTAATGCGGCATTTCCTGAGAGAACTATGCCTAATGGCAGCCACAGAACCGAGGCCAGAAGAAGAACCCATGCTATGAGGCGAAACCGCGTTTCGGGCTTGCTTTGGATGACGGGTATTGAAGAGGCAGACATCATCGCCATGGCTGCCAAAAGGGTTCCGAATGGCAAGCCTCCCGGAAGTTCTATCAACAGAATGGTTTCTATTCCCAAAGCAAGGGGAGTGAGGCACGCCACGATCAGCATCAGTAATGCCGGGACAGTTTTCATTGAGGAGTTTTTTGTGCTGAGACGTTTTAAGAGTTGTGCGGTGAGACGAACCTCTGTCTGCATTTTTGAATCTACTGAATTTCGGGCTATACCTTCTTACCCAAGCTACCGCTTTACTTCACCAGGGTGGAAAGGTTGATATCCTCAGGACCTCTCTCCATTCGGGAGATTACAGGATGCGTTGTGTTTAATCTGCCGGCTACATTAGCCTGGGTGGCCCTTTAACTGAACTTGCTTCACAATCAACGCGGCGTAATGAGCAAAGACCCTTCTTCAGACTCACGAAGGGTCTGGCTCACTTGTACCTTCAACGAAGGACCAAGCCTGCGATCACACAACCAAAATATTGCGAGCCTGCCAAATCGGATTTGCGAACGGCAGCCCGGCAATCAAGCTGTGGCTGAGATCGCGCCTGTCGGGGTTGTAATCGCCTCCGTTTCCTTCTTTACGTAGAGGACCAAAATGATGGTGAAGGCATACTTGGCGATGATGTCCAGGATGCTGTATCCCCAGGAGGTCACGCCCACATTCAGTATGACCAGGCCTTCATTGCCAAGTGCCCAGATAACCGGGTAGCCGATCCACATGAAGACGGTTAGCAGCTTCAGCGTGTTGAAGATATTGCCGGTTCCCTTGGCTTTCGCCTCCTTGGGCCACTCGACGAGCAGGTAGTAGAGCACACCAACAAAGAAGGCACTGCTGAGCAGATACCAGAACCAGCGCATGGCATAGCTGCTGGTCGTCAGCGCGGCCGCCAGTCCGGTCAGGCACATGAATACGTCGAGCACGATGGCTGAGAAAATCTTATCGCTCGTCGATCCTGCCATGAGGCCGAGCGCCAGAAGAATGAACGGGGTGGATAAGGTCCATGTCAAATATCGTCCCCACAGCGAGAGCGTCTCCTGGCCGGCCAGCGCGTGGCCCTCCGGCATAACCAAGGTATCGATAGTGAGCCCGGACGCCAGGCCCATGTAGCTGGAAATGGAGACGACCGAAATCATCATCGTGGCATACGTGATCAGCCGGGCACGGGAGTTTTGTATACTTCGTGACCATAAGGCGATGAGCATCAATGTGATGCCGGCAAGCGCAATATTAACGTAGATTGATGAGGCTAGTGCAGTATTGTCGAGTACGGTAAGATATATATTTTCCATGGCCTTACGATTGAATGTTTAAAAAAATTGAAAATTATAATGGAATTTTAACAAACAACCATTTTAAACAGCAAATAATTGCAACAGTAAGAAAGACACCAGCGACCGCTTCCTGAATAATCGGTGAATGATATTTCATCTTAAGAAAAAAGATAAGCGCTTTTCGTTGAAGCAAGTTTGCAGAGGATTATCATGAAGATGATTAGGACTCGTTCGAGTGGTTTGTAATTTTAGTAGATACCGGTGTATGGATTGATTATTTCAGTGGAGTTGAAAATAAACAAACTGAAAGTCTTGACCGGATACTTTCTGAGCAGATAGTTCTCCTGGGAGACATTATTCTTACCAAAATTCTACCAGGTTTTGAAAGCGACAAAGAGTTTAAATTGGCTAAACAAGCGCTGGATCCATTAGGTTGCGTTTATCTGGGTGGTAAATCAAAGCAACAAAAGAAGCATCTAATTTTCGTTTTCTTCAATCAAATGGAGTGGCAATTCGCAAAAACATAGATCTGCTCATCAGTAGTTGGTGCATCGAACACGAAATTGAGCTGCTACACAATGATAAAAACTTTGACCAATTAGCAACTCAATTATCTCTACAGATTTACACTCGTTGATGTTGTAGACCTTATGGTCAGGTCTCAAACTGGCGCAAGTTTTAAATCCGATCATTTTTTATGGAAGTGGCGATATCCGAAATTCAATATTCGATCTGAGGTACAACCTTGCTCAGTCATCGGATGAGTGTGCTTGCTATGATCTTCATTTCCAGGATTTTTACTCATCCGATGACTCACATAAATGCAGAGGCAAATAATTAAAGAATGCTGCTCAAGACCGGGAAGAGATAAAATCCGATTTGCGATATCCGATACTCGATGTTCGAAAATCAACAATCGATATTAAAGATTCCATTGAACCCCGCCCATTACCCACCGGCCCGGCATTTGAGCGCCCAAAATCTCCTGGTAATCGGTATCGAGCAGGTTATGCACCTTCATGTAAAAGCTGACCCTGTCTTTTGAAAACGGCATCACTTCCAGTTTTAGGTGACTTAGAAAATAGTCGGACTGGATTCGCCCGTTAATAGCAGAAAGTGATTCGCTGTTTCGCTTGATGAAATGGGACGTGGAGGTAATCCCAACATATTCCCCCTGGTACGACAGGATAACACTGAGGTCGTGTTTGGGATGGTTTGCAATATACTTTGATACATCGCCGGCGTCATTTGTGGTATACAAGTAGGTGTAATTCACCTCTGCATGCAGAAAACGGCTGTTGGCCAGGGCAAAATATTTTCCAATCAGGGATTCAACTCCAAACGTGCGGCTGTCTGAAACATTTGTTGCGTAATAGTACTCGGCATCGGGCTGGAGATTATCGTTGTTAGAGATCGAATTAGAATTAGTTACGGTATAATCGATCAGGTTATCGGAGGTCCTGTAGAAGGCCGTATTACTGATCGTCAGGCCGTCAGATGGATAGATATCCACACCAAAATCGATGGTGTACGAGGTTTCCGCTTCGAGATCGGCATTTCCCAGGTTTCTGCCGGGAGAGAGATCCTCAATCTGAGTGGAAACAAATCGCTCGGTAAAATCACCTGCACGGATCGCTTTTCCAAAGGAACTTCGGAATGATACATTTTCCAATGGATAGGCGAGGCTGACCTGCGGCAGAAATTCGGTACCGAAGTTTTCATCATATTCCAGCCGTGCGCTTGCTGTTCCCTTCAGATGCTCGGTGAGTTGTTTCGAGAGTATTGTGTAAAAGCCGATCGAGCTGTTTTCATGATTCCCGCGATCGGTGCTCTCAATAGTTTTGTGAAATCCCTGGGTTCCGACAGATAAGCGTAAATCGTTATCCAGATTTATCCCATGATTCAGAGAAAAGGCGTACTGGCCGGTGGTGTGTTCGTTTGCTGGCAGTGCGGGATTGAACAGGAAATAATCACTTCCGTTTCTGTATCCCATATTCAGATCGGTCTGATGCATCTCGCCCGTCCGGCTCAGGGCCAATTGGGTCCACACACTTTCCGTCTCTTCATAGGATTCATCAAAGGTACTGCCCGTATAGAAATATTTGGCACTGAAATCCCGCTCGTCATAACCTACGCGGGAGTAGAGTCTCCATTTGTCACTGAACTGGTAAGCCGCTGAAAGGGTATAGGTCTGCAGGTTGAAATCGTTTCTGTATGTTTGATCGGCAGATTCAACCTGTCCAAAGTTGGGATTTTGAAAGGTTTGTCCGTCTGAAATGCTGGTTTTGATGCCGCCTGAAATCTGAAATTTATCCAGCTGACCATGAAAACCCGCATCGGTCAGAAATAAGGAATGCTCGCCAACCCCGATATTTCCTGATGAATTGAATTCCCGGGTTGTATCTGACCGGTTTACATAGGTTCTAGTTTTAATATGGATGATTCCGCCGACGGCATCTGCACCGTATGATGTGGCGGCAGGTCCCCGGATAATTTCAATCCTATCGATTTCAGACATTGAGACGGGGATGTTGTTATTGAAATGGGCGGTCAGCGGGTCGTTGATCCGGATCCCGTCCACCAGTACGAGTACCTGGGCAAAGGTGCTGCCCCGCATTCCGATATCGGCTTGTACGCCAAAGGCATTCCGGCTGTTCAGGTTCACCCCGGGGAGTGACTGAAGAAGTTCATCAACGGATGTAACCGGCATCGCCTTGATATCTTCGTGGGTAATGATGGAAACACTTTTACCGCTCTCTTTAATTAAGGTTGGAATCCGGGTGGCCGTCACCTCGATTGAGTCCAATTCCATGGTAATTTGAGCAAAAGCGGATGACGTTGTCAGAGTTATGAGCAGAAGAAGGAGTGAGCAGATGCGAAACTGCAATATTCTCATTAGATGATATTTTTAGATTCAAAAAACCTAAAATACCATTTTATCTTGTTCTATTTAAGTTTTACAATTTGGGTGTTGCACCATTTATTTTATTAAAGCAAAAAGGGGAGATAATACTCGATTGGCGATATCCGATATTTGATATTCGATCTGAGTTACAACCTTGCTCAGTCATCGGATGAGTGTGTTATCTGTGATCTTTATTTTCAGCAATTTTACTCATCCGATGACTCCATCAGATAATCAGGCAGAAGCGGTTTGAAACTTTGAAAGAAAATCATGCTGTATCATGTAGATACAGGGCACAATCACCAAAATAATAGAGGTGGCAAATACGATACCAAATCCGAGTGAAATGGCCATTGGGATCAACTGGATAGCTTGACGTGATTGTTCCAGGATGATTGGGGTGAGTCCGCCAAAGGTTGTGAAGGTCGTAAGCATAATCGGACGAAAACGCCGGAGGCCTGCTTCGTGGATCGCTTCAAATGGACTGTGATTATTCTTCCGCTGCTTGTTGGCATAGTCAATCATAATCAGCGAGTCGTTCAGAACAACTCCGGAGAGAGCAATCACACCCATCAGGCTTACCAGGGAGAGGTCGTAGCCCAATAAAATATGCCCGATCACAGCGCCGACGATGCCGAAGGGGATGGCACCCATCACAATCAAAGGCTGCATGTAACTTCCAAAAGCGATCGCCAGGAGTCCGTAGATCACCACCATAGCTAACATAAAGCTACCCCAAAGAGCAGAGGTAGATTCACGCATCTCTGCCTGGCTGCCTTCAAAGGTCCAGGTAATTCCGGGGAAGTCAGCCCGCAACTGCGGCAACGTTTCTGTTTGTATAGACTCCAGAATTCTGGATACGGCACTTGCCGGTTCGGCATCCATGCTTACGCTTACAACTCGTCGGCCATCCCGGCGGTTAATGCTTGTAAATGCCTCACCCTCTTCAAGACTTACAACATCCATAAGGGGAACCTCTTGTCCAGCCGGGGTTTGTATTACAAAATCTTCGAGATGGTGAATGTCTTGCCTTTGATGACGCGGAAGTTTAACCCGGACCTCAATTTCGTTAGTCCCCCGGAGCTGCCTCATAGCCAATGCACCGAAAAAGGCATCTCGCAGTTGTCGTCCTACATCCTCCGGTGTCAAACCAAGTTTACGGCCTTCCGGCAGAAGCCTGAAGTCGAACTGTTTTTTGCCGCGGTTGTAGTTGTCGTTCACATCCCGGGTCTCCGTGAACTGCTCCACTCTCTCAACAAATGCTTCGCTGGCTGCTTCCAGAACTTCAATATTTGAGTGGCTCAGATCCACACTGATATCCGGCATCCAGCCACCCGGTCCGCGTTCTGCTTCAAAGGTCATTTGATCTACACCGGGAATATCACCAATTTGATCGCGCCAGAGTTCAATTACTTCCTGGGCAGTCATGTCTCGCTCGTCCGGGTTTTTCAAAACAATTTCTACATCTATAAAACTTTGACCCCGTACATTGGTTTTAATGCCGTGTGCCACTTCAAACAGGTTGTGTTCCTCAAACATCTGATGAGTGGAATTTGTAATATCTTTCGCTACGGCTGCAGCCTGAACAGGAGTGGTCCCGACGGGCAAGCTAACACCGGTTTCAATTTCATCGGCAGCATCTTCCGGCATCATCACCATCCCCATATGATCACTGTACCCGTACCCTCCAACAACCAGGAGCAGGGCAGTAGCCACACTCATTGTGATGTATCGATTGTGAAGACAGAGTTCGAGGAATCTCCTATATTTAGTATTAATAAAGTGGTTAAATCGGTCGGCAAATGCCTGCTGATATTTATGAATCAGTTTACCAATTTTGAAACGCTCTTTTTTCTTGCTGTGAGCTAAATGGGCGGGAAGTATAAACAGTGCTTCAAAGAGTGAAACGGCTAATACAATAATGACGACAGCGGGCAAAGGCCACCAGTATTTTCCTGTTACACCCGGCATAAAGAGCAGGGGGACAAAAGCGATGATATTCGTCAAAATAGCGAATGTAACGGGCCGTCCCATATCTTTGGCACCTTCAATGGCGGCATCGAGGAAGCTCATTCCGCGCTCCCTGAACTCGTAGACATTTTCCCCGACTACAATTGCATCATCTACCACAATTCCAAGGACCACAAGGAATCCAAACATCGATATCATATTGATGCTGAGATTTGCAAGAGGGAGGAAGAGGATGGCTCCAACAAAAGAGATCGTCATACCCATCATGACCCAAAAAGCGAGACGGTATTCAAGAAAGAGAGCCAGGATCACCATCACAATCAGGATGGCGAGTACACCATTTTCCATAAGCAGTGAAAGTCGTTCTTCAAAATCTTCGGCAGCACTGCTGTCAATTCGATACTGAACTCCCGGGGGGAAATTTGGTTCAGCCTGTTCAAGTACTTCGATTACCGCTTCTGATATAGCAAGGGGAGACTGGCTGCCAATTCGGTAAATTTCGAGATCAACCGTTGGTTGCCGGTTAAACTCCCCATGAAAACCGGTCTCTTCAAAACCATCGGTGATTTCAGCAATATCTGCTAGAGTTACATTGTCGCCTGATTCGGAAGCTATCAGTTCAATATCACCATATTCATCTGCCCACTGTTTTCGTTCCTGCATGCGGAGCAGAATTTCACCCGCACTGGTCTCAACGGCTCCGGCGGGGATATCTTCACTCGATTGGGCAATGAGCTCAGAAATATCGCCTAATGTCAGACCGTACTCACGAAGTCGCTCCCGCGGAATTTCTACATGGGTTACATAATCCGGGACATTTCCGATATCAACTTGCGTAATTTCTCCATTGCTGAGAAGCTGATCACGCAGGTTTTCAGCCAGGCTTCGCAGCGTCCAGATATTCACATCCCCGTAAATTCCAATCGTCATCACTTCCTGTTGATTGGTTTGCAGCTGAACTTCGGGCTCCTCAATATTATCAGGGAAGGTTCGAATTCGATTTACGGCCTGGTCGATATCCTGGTAGGTCTTCATCCGGTCGGTTCCTACAACCAATTCAATAGATACCTGGCCGGATCCCTCCTGTGCCTCAGAGGTAACCTCTTGAATTCCCTGCACTCCGCGAATCGCTTCTTCAACGGGTCTTAAGATCCCTTGTTCAACTTCAGCAGGCGATGCGCCCGGGTAAACCACACTGACATCTACAAAATCCAGT
>JAAAOB010000090.1 GCA_009909035.1 Bacteroidota bacterium | reverse complement strand
GGCAAAACGCTCGAAGAGAATGTGGCAGAACTTCCGGGCCTGCTGGAAGAGCAGAAAGTGATTCGCTCGATCGACAGCCCGATCAAAAAAACCGGTCACATCCAGATCCTCTACGGCAATGTCTCCCCTGAAGGAAGTGTGGCCAAGATTACAGGGAAAGAGGGAACGCGGTTTACCGGCCCGGCAAGAGTCTTCGATTCTGAAGAGGACGCCCTCCAGGGAATTCGGGGCGGTAAAGTTAAAAAAGGCGACGTTGTTGTGATCCGTTACGAAGGCCCCAAAGGCGGACCCGGTATGCGCGAGATGCTCTCCATCACTGCAGCCATCATGGGAGCTGGACTCGGCAAAGATGTAGCCCTGATTACCGACGGACGCTTCTCCGGCGGTACGCACGGATTTGTGATCGGCCACGTCACCCCTGAAGCACAGGCGGGCGGTACCATCGGCTTGCTTCAAGACAACGACATCATCGAAATTGACGCCGACGAACGATCCCTGAACGTCAAACTATCTCACGAACACCTGGAAAAGCGACGTAAAAACTGGAGCGCACCCGACCTGAAAGTCCAAAGCGGTTCTCTTTACAAATATGCAAAACTGGTTTCGACAGCCTCTGAAGGGTGTGTTACGGATCTGTAGAAATAAGGAACATTCGACAAGGAGCCATGAATACGATTAAAAAAATTCTATTAAGAACAGTAGTTTGTTTCACTCCGCACGCGTTCCCTTTTCATCTCCTCAATACCAAAAAAGCTTGAGACTTATGAGAATTACATTTAGACGCGATAAATAATCTTGAATGGCAATTATTACTGAAAACAGATGGACAATACATCGGCTACCTACGCTTCGGTTTTCTGTAGTGCTGCAGCAATTTTCTTCTTTTACGTGAGCTATGATAGTTATACCTCTTATCATAAAACGCGTGATTGGATTCCGAAAGAAGCTGTTATTGAAACCAGCCGTTTGGAGAGTGGGCAGGGTGTGCACTTGGATGTAACCGTAAGAATCATCGAAAATGACAGAATTATGCCTGTTGATCTTTTGTATGGCACGTTTATATCGCAACAGGATTATCGAGAAATGGCCAAAAAGTTTCCTGAAGGAGCCCAGACTGTGATTTATCAGAATCCTGAAAATGATCGTGAGGCTGTGTTACAAAAAAGAGAAAGTCTGAATCCATTTTTCTATATGTGGTTATTGATTGGCATTTCATTCGTTTTCGCGCAAATTCTTTTATTGAGGAAATGGGTGCAGAGTCATCAATAAAGATATCTTCGACCCAATTTAAGGGTTGAAGTATCTAACCAAAGTGTGATAAGACGCTTTTCTCCTATTCGCCATAAACTCAGCAAAATCAATCTACATTGAACCTGCTGCTGGCTTGTTAAGCAAACCATTTTTGGGTTTTACGCTTACCTGCAAAACAGGAAGCTATTTAAGTCGTTATGCATTGGATGAAGTGATTGGTTCAACATATCCTGCTCACCTTTCTTGCAAGCTTACTAATCCTCTCTTGTACCGATCTTGACACAGGAACAGATTCCGATGTCAACGTTTCCGACTTTCCCTGGCCCAGAGAATCATATGAGGCGGTTTGGGGATCATCCGCAGGCAATGTTTTTGTGGTAGGCACCGATGGTACCATCTTAAACTTCATCGGTGATGACTGGGGTAAAATGTCAAGCGGTACCAAGCAGACACTCACCGGTGTTTGGGGAGCATCGGGTGTTCAGGTTTTTGCTATTGGCATGGGAGGTACTATTCTCTTTTATAACGGTTTTTTCTGGGACTTCATGGAGACAACTATTAATACCAACCTTACAGATATCTGGGGATTTGGCGCGCGAGAGGTTTACATAACGGGCTCTGCAGGCCACATCCTCCGGTTTGACGGTGTTTTCTGGGAGCCGATGGAACTGCCCGTGGAACTATCACTAACCAGCATCTGGGGCAGCAGCCCCAACAATATTTACGCCGTGAGTTCGGAAGGAACCATCCTCTATTTCGACGGTACCGAATGGAGCGTAGACAGCGATGGAAACCCGGCGCTCTTCTCGATTTGGGGACTTAGCCCGGACGCTATTTACGCAACCGGAACGGGCGGAACCATTCTCCGATATGATGGTGAGAATTGGAAGCCGATGCAGAACAACGAGCGCAAGGGCCTCTACGGCATCTGGGGAACCTCCGAAAACAATCTCTATGCGGTTGGAATTGAGGGCACCATTCTCCAGTTCGACGGTACTCGATGGGAAACCCTACCCTTCTCCACGGAAGAGAACCTTTCCGACATCTGGATCAGTGATCGCAATGAGATCTACATAACCGGCACCTTCGGAACCATTCTGATCGATTCACCTGATTCTGAGAACTGACCTCTCATTATTTCGATTGGTACGCATAATGTTTGGAAAAACGGTATGTTACCTGTCCAAGTAATAGGAATGGCAACTCAATCCTGAGTCGATGGCAGAAGGAACTCACTGGGAGTGGCGGGCTTTCGGAGGCGTGTCGGCGCGTTTCGCTAATGCTTATCTCAAACTGCCTCTATTGTTCGACTGGCAAGAGGTGGACGATCACTACTTGTGGATACCGGGGCTCAGCGTAAACGCCAAGTTTCGAACAGGCGCAGACGGTGATCTTAAATTCAAACGGCTTATAGCGAAGTCCGGCCACCTGGAAAAGTGGTTGGAGAATCCAAATGAGATCTTCAATGTCCCCCTCTCCGAACAGGCCTGGTCGGTACTCGAAAAAACCCTTGCCTCAGCAGGGCTTCACCTGCCCCAAGGTTCAAAGCAGTTTACCACTTCAGAAGAGATTATCCGACAACTTGAAGAGCTGGGTTGCAAAACCGTATTGATACACAAATCGCGTGAGGCGCGTATCTGGGAAAATAGCCTCGGAACGGTGAAAGTAGAGTGGGCCTCGGTTGCAGGGCCTCAAAACCTTGTTTCAATTTCCCTCGAAAACTGGGAATGGAGAAGCGGAGATAACCCGGATGATGCATCCCTGCAAGCTCTCATGAACTCGACAATCAAAGGCCTTCAGTTGGATCATGAACCTGTTCGGATTATGAACTACCTGCACGCAGTTGAGTGTTGGGCAAAAGGTGAAAAACTCTAAAGAAAGCCTGGCAAGAGTGCACACTTCCTACATTCTGAGCTCATCTCAGAGTCACCATTCGAGGCAAAATGAGGATTCTCCTTGCCGGATTACAGGCAACACATGGAGAATCCGGATTAAATCCGGAATGATGAATCCAAAATTTCAATAACCCCCTTAAGAATAATCCATTGATCTCTGCGATATGAATCTAAAAAACGTATTGAACCACTGGGCACTGGGTCTTGCCCTGATCTTTCTGATTTCTGCCTGCGGGCGCTATGCGATGGAGGAACAAAACGGCGGCTTGGCGTACGACCGCGTTACCGCTTTACCGGAGTGGTATGATCCGGCCGCAATCGATACACTCTCCGTGGTAAGCTGGAACGTGGAGCACTTTGTGGACGAGTATGACAACCCCTACATCGACAACAGCAGAGAGAATAACCCGCCGGCAAACATGTCTGAACGTCGAGAGCTCCTGGTGAAGGCACTGCGTGACCTGGATGCCGATGTGGTGGTTTTCCAGGAGTTTGAGAGCGACAGCTATCTGCAAATGCTCGCCGAAACGGAGTTTCCTGAACTTGGATACCGGGTTTTTGCCGCATTGGAGAGCCCTGACTGGTATATGAACGTGGTAATGATGAGTCGAGTACCGATGGGCCTGTTTCACAGCTACGCGCATATAAATACTCCTATTATCGGCCAGGTGGATGATGAAGGGCGCCCCGAATCGCAGGCGTTTACCAACAACCGGATGTGGACCGCCGAACTACTGGTGAATCCGGAATACAGCTTAACCATCACCGGTTTGCACCTGAAAGCGGGGCGCGGAGAGCGCAATGCATCATGGCGGATCGGCCAAATCGACCTGCTGCGTGAACACCTCGAGTCGATAACCGCCCACAATCCCGATGAGAACATGCTGGTACTGGGTGATCTCAACACCACACCTGACAGCCCGGAGTTCAGCCGTCTGCTTGGAGACCAAAAACCAATCTTCTTTGATCCACTGCAGGGAACCGGGCAATTTTCCCATCCCTCCGACTCCCTTTTCTGGAGGATTGATCATATTCTGCCAAACCGCCGTATGGAACCCGAGATGGTTCCCGGAAGTATTCAGGTGATTGAGCCGCTTGACAGGGAACAGATGATTCGCATCAGTGATCACATGCCAATTATTGCAAGATTTGTAACAACAGACGAGTAATATAGTAGAGAACTTTACAGTCTTCTTTAATGCACGATATGTTTGAACGGTTTGTTCTGACAGTAGCAGAAAATTTCGAATAAATTTCAGCCCCAATGAGTAAGAACGAGAGTTTCGAGGACCGAATTGCACTAACCTATTTCGACAAAATTGATCGAACCATCAGTAACTGGATGGCCAGGACCGGGATAACCGTTCTTCGTGTCGGCCTTGGCATCATTTTTATCTGGTTTGGAATTCTCAAATTTTTCCCTGGCCTCAGCCCCGCAGAAGATTTGGTGCGAAACACCGTTTACTTTGTCTCTCCCGACCTTTTTATACCGGTACTTGCGGCATGGGAAACCCTGATTGGTCTCGGACTGATCTCCGGAAAGTTTATGAGACTGACTTTACTTTTACTCTTTCTGCAGATGCCCGGAACTGCACTTCCCCTTGTATTACTCCCCGATGTGGTCTGGACCAGTTTCCCTTTCGGCTTGACACTTGAGGGCCAATATATCATCAAAAACCTGGTATTGATTGGTGCCGGACTGGTTCTTGGCGGTCGTGTACGCAGCCGGTTAACAGATGAATATATTTGAATGTAGTAGATGGTGATTACAAATAGATTGTAATTGCGAGAGAGCTGGCGACCGTTGTAATCTCCATTCTCTGCGTCCACTGCGGTATAATAAAACCGCTGAGCTCGCGGAGATCCGCGGAGCTTTCTGTGGACCCACCCCCTGCCTTCGCCGAAACTTTAAGAGTTCGTTTTTAAATTTTTCAAAGGCTTCGTGCAGGCAGGCCCGGCCCCTTGTCCGTCAGCCGACGGATAGGGAGGGATTTCCCCGAAGGGATCCCTACTATTGTGCCATATGGCGTAATGTGTTTTATTATACATATCACATTCATCAACCGCCTGCGAAGTGAGGGCGAAGCCCGAACGAGACAGGCGGTTGATCTGGCTTTCCATCTCCTAAACTATGGTGCACTTATGATCAATAATACCTCTCACTCCTTATGGGATCGACTCCAGCAGAAAACGCTCAATCAACAGTTTACCAACCGTCTTATCGAAGGGCTGAACTGCTCGCCATTTGAAGCAAATGCCATTCTGGATACCGTCTACCAGGTCTTTTCCTCTCATATGGACACCAGTGGACAGCAAGGCCTTGGTGAGGTCCATATCCTATGCACAGGGATCGAAAACTCCTCTGGGAAACCTCTCAAAGATGCCAATATGGTTCGTGTGCGCCTTACCCTGGATGGCGGAGACGACGACCTGACGGTCCGGCGTGCAGGCGGGCCGGTGGCTCTGCGCCGACACCGCATGGAGCGCATGACTCATCAGGCCTACCAGCAAGGGGGCTTGCTTACCCTTGAGGATTTTGCTTACCGGCTGTTTAACTGCGGGGTGAGAACGCTTGTGCGCGATATGCAACACTTTCGCGAGCAGTCTATCGTGCTGCCACTACGCTCGACCATCAAGGACATGGGACGGGGAATTTCGCATCGTAGTCTGATTATCCGGCACTGGCTGTCAGGCAAAGAATATGATCACATATCCAAGGCGACCCATCATTCTGCACCAGCAGTTGCCAATTACGTGAGCAAGTTTAAACGGTGCATTTGGCTGGCCGGGCAAGGCTTTGACACCCATACGATCAGCTTCCTGGTTGGGTTATCTGTAAAACTGACCGAACATTACTGGAAACTCTATCGTGAGCAACCGATTGCAGAGCACCGTCGCAAACAGCTTCAACAAGATCTGTCGGATCAATCCCCGGCTTCACCAGAAAAAAAAAGATCCTATGAACGCTAACACCCCCCATCAAAAACAGTATAGTTCTGCCAGCCAGCGCCTGCTGAAGCCTCAAATAGCGGGCTTCTTTGACGAAGAGTTTCCAAAACTGTTTGGCCCGGTTATGCGAGGACACATTGCCGATGCGCTGCTGGAGTTGTTTGACCGGCAGGTGCGCCAGTCCACCACCCTTGAACCGGGTCAAATTCTGTGGAATGCCGTCGACATTGCCACCCGAGCAGACGCTCCCAACCGCCGGTTTGTACCTGTTGTACTCACCATGGTCAGCGAACAGGATATTCAAAACAGAACCCAGGGAATGTCGATAGCCGACATTCGTGCCAATGCAACGGCTCGTATTTTGCGGGAAGCCTATCAGCAAGGGGCCTTGTTATCCATGCGGGACATTACCCTGCTGTGCTGGCACCCCATGTCCATGCCATCACGGTGGCGAAAATATTATGAACAAATCCACCAATGCGAACTACCCCACCCTGGGAATCTGCAGGATATGGGCTCGTGCGTTACTCACAAAGACCAAATTGTTTACAAGGCCATTGTGGAAAAAAAGGACCCGGTTCAGGTAGCAAACGAGACCAAGCACACCCAACAGGCGGTAGATCGTTATCTGAAGGACTTCCATCGGGTTCAGACCGTATACAATCATAACTCAGATCCAGACTACATCAGCCTGGTAACCAATATTTCCAAATCCGTCGTAAATCAATACATTAACCTAATCGAAAAACATGACATCAGCGAAAAATAAAACCTTGCCAAGCCATATGGCGCTAACTGGGGGATATGAGTGAAACCTTCAACCCGGCTGCAAATCCACTCTACACATTTGATATTTCAGGGAGCGTCGACGGCACATCGACATCTTTCAACAATTACGGCGAGGAGGATGCATATCAATATTATGCATCAGCCGGTGCAGGAATGTTTTTTGAAAACGACGCTCAACCGTTTAACACCGATACTTTTTCCGCAAGTTTAATGGCTATCGAAGTAACCTTTGGTGAGAGCGGCAACAGCTTGGGCTTTGCGGGAACGCTCTTCAGCAGTCTCGTAATGGAAGATGAAAATGATCCGCTATTCTTCAGCTCTTCATGGGACGGCAACGAATGGTCGTTTGATCTGGATACCGGCAGCCTCACAAACGAACTGACCATCGGCCAGACCACTTTTTCTCTGGATGAATATGATGGAATCGATTTAGTATCAAATGAGAATGCCTTTTATGTAAGCCTGAACGGACAGGTTTCATTTGAGGGTGTCCTGGAAGAACCGATTATTGTAACCGTTCAGGATCTCCAGGTTGGCGTCAATAATTATGACAGCTCACCATCACTCCTTTTTGATATCGGATCAGCGATCAGCGAATTGGGCGATCAGGAATTTAACCTGTTTGACGGCGCTCTTGTCATTGGCCTTATCGACCCAACCATTGGCCTGAGCGGCCGGGAACTGGTAATTACATCCGACGGAAATATCCAGTTTTTAGAGGAGCAAATCGACTATACAGGCCTGCAGATCACAACATCCGGCCAGTTTCAGTTGGATGAAGTGAGTGCAGAGGATATCGAAATCTTCCAGAACTACCTGGTTTTGCAATCCTTTAGTCTTCAGTTAGAGGATGGGCTTCAGTTAGAGTCCGATCTTGAGATGACACTTCCCGCCCCGGCAGATGAACATTCAGGCACGGGACAACTCGCCATGTATCGTGATGAAAACGGGCAAATTATCGTTGACCAGGCAGGTCTTCAGTTTGATCTGGAAGAGCGATTCGAGCTATTCGGTTTTGGTGAATTTGAACTCACCAAATTGAAAGCAGAAGTCAATCCCTTTGAGTGGGATGCAGCGGGCGTGTATGCCAACGGAAACATCTATTTGGATACGCACCCTGATCCCGTTATAGAATTTGGTGAAGCGGCTAACTTCCCAAATAACGCCGGTATTGGGATTATCTCTGCCGATAACCAACTGGATATCCAGTATAACATAACCGGTAATGTCGATTTCAATTTTGATCTCAATTTTTTCAGCATTGCAATCGAATCGGATATAAGTACCGCATCGGGCAGCGGTTTTGAAATTCTTCTCTCCGGTGAGGCTGGCTTCAACCTTGAAGCGGTTGCAGCAAGCCTCAATTATGGCGGCATTGTTATTACTGAAGAAGGATTAGTCGATTATGGAAATATCACGGGAGGTTCCATCAGTGTAGCAGATGTTGTTTCACTGGAAGTGGGCCAGTTTATTTATGAGCAGAATACAACCATCAACCTTGCAGATACAGAGGAAAAATCGCCAGAAGAATTGCAGGGTAGCGGCGATTTTGATTCGGAAGAAGTAGCAGCCAATAGTGTAAGCGTAACAGAAGTTCTCTGCTTTGGGCCGTGTCCTGAAGTGGGCGGTACAAACGATGGCCCCGCCCTTCATTTGAGTATCAATGCAGATCCTAATAATGATTCGGGTGGAATCAGTGGCGGAGTGGATAAAATCATGTTCTACGAAACCACGGATGGCCTTCGCTCACTTACGATTGAAAATGCATTCATAGAGATCGACAGCATTTTTGAGATGCACGCCAGCATGAATTATGTGCAGGATGGAAACGGCGGAATTCTCCTTAGGGCTGCAGCAGTGGGTACATTTATGGACCAGGTGAGTGCACTGGTTGCCGGTAAGTTTTCCAATTTGGACGGTGAAATTAGTTTCGGGTTGTTTGTAGCGGTAGAAACCTCAGCCGGAATTCCAATTGTGCC
>JAAAOB010000144.1 GCA_009909035.1 Bacteroidota bacterium | reverse complement strand
CTCTAATTAACAGCAAGTTTTTAAATAGAGGCTGGATCACTGTCATATCTTGATGATGACTTACCGTGTTATGATCCGTTATTGCTACAAAATCGAGTCCATTTTTTATAGATGACTCAACGATTTGGTAGACTTGGCAGGGGCCCCGGTTTCCTTCTAAATCCTCACATCCAAAAGCATCACTGTGACCTGTATGTGAATGAAAATCACCCCGATACCATTGTTCATTTTTTTTAAATGTTTTTTCTGAAGGACCCGTGAACTCAATATGATCTTTGGGGATTAAGCGAATTGTAACCTCATATTCAGCTTTTTTATTGATTGTTGGAAACCCAAGGGAAATATTCCACTCTCCGCTAATAATCGGACCCGGAAAGTATGATGCTGTTGCCCGAATCGAACTTAAATAGAATGACTCTTTTGAAAACCGACTTGTCCCTCGAAATCTTTCGGGATCATAAAGTCCAATTTCCATCTCTGAGAAATCATTCTTTCCGGTATATTGAAAACTTACCTCTATTGCTCCTGTTCCAACCGGAACTTGAAACGGTTCCAGACGGTAGGTAAGCGCATCCTTTGGTAATGCGACCCCTTCAATTTTTATTTCTGTTACAGTATTTTTTTCATAATCATTTAATTGGTTTACTGATCTTTTTTGGCTAATTCCCAATATTGTAACGGTTATCACCAAGATCTGTAGAATTATTGGTTGGATACTGTATACAGTCATTTCGAATTATTATTATTCTGTATTGGTATTTGATAAAGCCGAAATTGAATAAAAAGCTCTATCCTGCAATATTAACTGGCTAAAAAATATTCAGTCCCAAGATTGAACAATTATGATAAGCCATGTTAATTGGTATGTTATCATTTAATAAAATTCGGGTTGTTGCTTTCACGCAACAACCCGCTTTATGGTACATCCCCAAGCTACGGTGGGGAATATAGATCAGAAGTGGTTAGGCACACTTCTGATTTTTTTATGGTGTTTAAACCTATCAATTTTTTAAACTATTTCGATTGTTTAAAGTAATCCCGTTGTCGTTTTCGGGCCTCTTCGTACTGGCTGCGGGCTTTTTGTGCAGACTCGGTTTCCGCCACTTCCGCCACCGGTACGTCCCACCAGCCTTCATATCCGGGTACTTTCTGCTCCTTGTCCACATTCACCACAATCACCTGCGTTTTGTCTGCCTTAAAGGATGCCTGAAGGGCCTGTTCCAACTCATCGTAGCTCTCAGCCGTATGCACGCCCACCCCGTAACTGCGCGCATTCTTCACAAAGTCCATCGGCAGGGTCGGCCCCTCCAGCTGGCTGGAGCCCTCATCGCGGTACCGGTAGTTGGTGCCAAAGGCCTGCGAGCCCACCGATTCCGACAGCGAGCCGATACTGCCATACCCGCGGTTGTCCAGCAGCACCACGGTGATCTTGATCCCTTCCTGGATGGCCGTAATCAGCTCCGAGGAAAGCATCTGGTAGGACCCGTCGCCCACCATCACCACCACCCGCTTGTCGGGGCTGGCCATCTTCACCCCCAGCCCCCCGGCTATCTCGTACCCCATCGTGGAATACCCGTATTCCAGGTGGTAGCCGCCCGGCTGGTAGGCCTTCCAGAGTTTATGAAGGTCGCCCGGCAGGCTGCCCGCCGCACAGATCACCACCGAATCCGGACCGGCCGCCTCGTTGACAATCCCAATCACATTGGGCTGCTGCAGCTGGTCGTCCGTTTCAAGATGGGTGACCCGCTCAAGCTCCCCGGTCCACTGCTGTTTGCGACCGGCAATCGTTGCCTGGTAGGATCCGCTGGTTTCATAGGCCTCCAGGGCCTCATCCAGCATACCCAGAGTTACTTTTGCATCTCCTATTAATGACAAGGCCGAGAGCTTATGGGCATCCATCGCGTTCACATTGATGCTGATAAACTTCACATCCGGGTGCTGGAACTGGCTCTTCGAGGAGGTCGTAAAATCACTCAGCCGCGTGCCGATCAAAATCACCACATCTGCTTCACTGGCTGTTTGGTTCGAGGCCAGGCTGCCGGTAGCCCCCACCGAGCCCAGGTTGAGCGGGTGATCGAACGGCAGGCTGCTTTTGCCCGCCTGGGTCTCCCCCACCGGGATACCCGTGCGATCGACAAAGCTCCGGAGGGCCTCGCTCGCTTCACTGTACAACACCCCGCCGCCGGCAATAATGAAGGGTTGTTCGGCCTGCCGGATCAGCCGGGCCGCCTGCCTGAAGCCCCCCTCATCCGGACGGTTTCTCGGGATCCGCCACACCCGCTTTTCAAAAAGGTCGGTGTTATACTCATATGCTTCGGTCTGCACATCCTGGGGCAGGCACACGGTCACCGCGCCGGTCTCGGCCGGGCAGGTCAGCACCCGCATCGCCTCCAGCATCGACCAGGGAAGCTGATCGGGCCGGTTTATCCGGTCCCAATACCGGGAAACCGGCTGGAACGCATTATTGACCGAGATATCCTGGCTCATCGGATGCTCCAGCTGCTGAAGCACCGGGCCCACATTGCGGCGGGCAAAATAATCACTGGGAAGCAGCAGCAGCGGGATCCGGTTGATCGTCGCCGTGGCCGCCCCGGTCACCATATTCGTTGCTCCCGGCCCTATCGAGGAGGCACAGGCAAAGGCCTGCATACGGTTCTTTGCTTTGGCGTAGGCAATACTGGTATGGGTCATCGCCTGCTCGTTGCGACACAGGTAGTAGGGCATCTGCGGGTACTGATGCAGCGCCTGGGCTATCCCGGCCACATTGCCGTGGCCAAAAATACCCCAGACTCCTTTGATAAAGGGATATTCAACCCCGTCGCGGTGCACATACTGCTGGCCTAAGAATCGGATCAGCGCCTGGGCGGTCGTTAGTTTGGTTGTTGTACTCATAGTATGGATCTCTTTGATTTAGGATTATGATGCAGTATCGTTGTTGGAACGGACCACCTTGCCGATCGCCTCAGCCATCTCCAGGGGCCCGCAATCGGTCGGGTAGAGCATATTACGGCCAATCATCGTCCCGCGAACCTGCCGGCCGGTGTCCATCGCCCGGCGAATATTATCCAAAAACTCTTCCTTGGACCGGCTGGCCCCTCCTCCCAAAATCACGATGGGAAGCGTCGTGGAGGCCACCACCCGGTCAAACGACTCGGTATAGGGGATCTTCAGCCACACATTCCGACTGCTGTCTCCCAACGCCGAGCATACACTCATCAGTTGAATGAGCTTTTCCGGGTCCGCATCCACTCTGTATCCGTTTTCTGTCGGCACCACCGGCAGTGGTTCGATAAAGATCGGCCGGTCGATCGTGTTCATATCCCGGATCCCATCGGCGCAGTACCGGATGGTTTTCAGGGAGTGTCCATCATCCATATGGACACGAAGCAGCATCTTGACCGCATCCAGCCCGTATTGAACGCACGTGCTCGCATTCGGCCCGGTAATCGGATCGTCCAGCTCCCAGGCCGACCCGGGCAGCCCGCCCCGGTTTAAACTGGCAATCAAAAGTTTGTTATCCAAAAATCCTTCACCCGCCTCGCTTTTCAGCCCGTGCAGGATCAGCAGCTCCTCCAAAATATCCATCGAGCCCAGCACCCCGTCTACCCAGTCGGACTGCAGAATCTGCATCAGCCTCCCCAGCAGCTCATGCCGGTCGGCCATCGCCAGCGCATCGTCCCCGGCTTTCAGGCTCCCGCGGGCCGGGTGATCGGCCGCCACAATATTGATCGAGCTTGTTCCTACAAACCCCTCTCTTCTTTTTCGCTTCTCAGCAACTTCAAGAGAAAATTTAGGGTTGATCAGCCTTCTATTTGTAATCTGCTCATACAGATTTTTAGAAATTATCATATCCTTCTGGAAAGAACTCATAGTCCACCATGATTTTTTAGAAATGTTTGAATGTCGTCCTGGGTGGGCATAAAATTGGCGCACCCGTGCTGGGTCACCAGGTACGCCCCGCATGCGTTGGCAAACCGGGCCGCCTTGTACCACTCCCAGTCGTTTAAAAATCCATACAGCAACCCCCCGGCAAACCCGTCGCCGGCCCCAAGGGTGTTGACCACCTGCACCGGAAAGCCCGGAACATGGATTTTTTCTCCTCCACCCTGTTCAAATATAAAACACCCGTCGGTTCCCGATTTCTGAAACAGCCGGTCGGGGCCTTTGCTCAGTAATGTGTGGATACTTTCCAACAGGTCTGCTTCTACCTTCGACTCATTCACCTGGGAGTGTTCAATCTGAGCGTTTCCAGCCCCTTTGAACGCCGCTGCCTTGATCTCCGTATCCGTGCCAATCACATAATCAACCGACGGCAACACCGACCGGACGGCTGACCCAAAGGTTTGCACATCCGGCCACTGATCGGCCCGGAAATCCACATCCAGAAACACCGCCACACCGTTTTCGGAAGCCACTTCCGCTGCATACGCCGTTGCGCTTCGGGAGGGATCCAAGCTCAGCCCCGTCCCGCTGATCAGCAGTGCCTTGAACCTCTCAATAGGGATCTCCTGGACATCCTCAATCGTTAAGGCAATATCGGCACAATTATCGCGGTAGTAGACCAGCGGAAATTTGTCCGGGGGCTCAATGCCCAAGAGCACCGCACTGCTCCGCCGGCCCGGCTTGCGTACCGTATACCGCCGGTCAATGCCTTCATTGTCGAGAAAATTCAGGATAAAATCACCCACCGGGTCCTCCCCCACCCCGGTCAACAGCGAAGAGTGAACCCCCAGCCGGCGGGCCGCCGTACTGATGTTGGTCGGGCAGCCGCCCACAAAGGCCGAAAACCCGGTGATCTCCTCGAACGGCGCACCAATGTCGTTGGAGTACAGGTCAATGCAGCTGCGCCCCATGCACAAAAGATCGTAGGATGGCTGCTCGCTCATTCGCCCGCAAATTCAGGTTGGGTGTTGACATCGCTCCAGGATCGCTCCATCGAGGGGTCCAGGGTCGCCATGATCCATACAAAATTAATGGGATGCCCCGGGATCGCCACATTCGGGTGGTACCCTTTTTTGATCACCACCGCATCGTTGTTGTAAACCGGTCCAAGATATTCCGGATTTTCGATATCCTCATACACCAGCTGAATACCAAAGGACGGCGGGGGCATTTCAAAATAAAGGTAAATCTCCTCCTTGGTAGCCGCATGCTCATGGGGAGCCCAACTGGTCCAGTTGCCCTCCTCACTAAAAATCAGCCCGCACAACAGCCGCTGGGCCGGTACATTTTCGTCGATCAACCGGTGAATCTTCCGGTGGCACCCGGCAACCCCCAGATCCTGGGTTAACTCAGGATCTTCATTCAGTTCATCAAAAGGTACATACACGGCCGGGCCGGACTCCTCCGAGGGAGCCGTGCATTCCACCAGGTCAAAATTGCTATCTGTTTTTATAGATCCTTCATTTCCCGGAGGGACAAACAGCGTATCGTAGGGTTTCAAGGTATGCGAATCACCGTTTAACCTCACTTGTCCTTCCCCGGCTAAGCAAATCAGTGCAGATTCAAAATCAGGATTGCTGTAATTTACCTCCGATATCTCATCATTCAACACAATCCGCGCGTATCCCAAACTTTCCAGCTCCGAATTGGCCGGGGTAATGATCCAGTTCCTGCCTAACTGATCCGCTGTATTTTTAAATAATACGTTCTTGTTACTCATAGTCAATTCACCACTTTTTCTTTGATTTCAAATTTTGATTCGAAAATCATCTCATTGTTATTAATAAAAACCGGGCGCTTCTTTTCAAATGAGGTTCTTGCTGCATGCCCTACTAACAATGCACGCTCTCCGTCCTGTATAGTAATTGACGGCTCTTTTTCTGCCACTGCCTTTTTCACAAAATCTTTTAATTGAGTGATGTAAGATTTTTCAAACCGTTCCATAAAAAAGGGTACGGTATCATGTGTGATGGCATTTTTCTTCATCACATAAATGGGAGTTTCTCTCAAATATCCAATTTGAATCGTGCCCTCCGTTCCCAAAATTTCGGTTTTGATATCGTAACCATAAATACCGCTGCGACTCATATCAACTGAACCAAGTGAACCGGATTCAAAGGTAAGATTTGAAATCGCGTTATCAATCTCATTGATCGATTCCATCTCGGGATATTTCAACCGATTTCCGATACTGTACACTTCGGAGACCTCACCCATAAACCATCGGGCCAGATCGAAATCATGGATTCCCATATCCAGGAAGAGTCCGCCACTTTTCTTTGGGTCTGCAAATTCCAGGCTTGGTCGCTCCGGGTCTCTGGATGTTGCTTTAAAAACAATAGGGTCACCAATTTCACCATCAAGAATGCGCAGTTTCGCAGCGGCATAACCACTGTCAAACCGCCGCATGAAACCCATATGGAAGAAAACTCCATTCTTCTCAACGGCCTCCTTCATTTCAATCGCTTCATCAAGTGATATCGACAACGGTTTTTCACAAAAAATCATCAACCCTTTCTCTGCTGCATCAATCACAATATCCCGATGTGTACTTGTTGGACTTGTGATAACGACTGCATCCAAATCTTTTACATCCAGCATTTCCCGGTAGTCACCAAAATGATATTTAATACCAAAATCATTCACCATTTCTGTGGCTTTCTTTTCATCTGCATCAACCAGGGCTACAACATTTGCATTCGGTATCTGATAAGACAAATATTCGACATATAATCCACCGAGTCGTCCCAAACCGACAATTCCAATATTTATTTTTGCATTCATAATAAAAAGATTATTAGGAGTTAGTTCTCAAAGATTTCAGTTGTAACCAACTCAATTTATATAGTAATGACTTCGTGAATTGTGTTTCCATTCACCATTCTTTTAGCACATTATTCACCGGTTTGTATGTTTGATATGGATTTGAACAATTTCACAATCAATTAATTCGCCAATTGGAATTGCTCTGAACATTGAGTTCATATTTCTTACTATTTTGATCTTCTAATTTGGTGGTCCCCACAACAGAATGTAGATTCCGATTGTTACAACAATCAGAAAAATCGAAACTACCTTTGCATACTTCCATTCGCTTATATCGACAACTTCTACATCTGTAATTTGAAACTCTTTTTCGACCGGATAGAAGTAGGATACGATGTACATAATGATGATCATGCCCACAAACATAATTCCCCAAACGTGAACGAAATGAATCCCGATATCAACGACTAATTCGGTAAACCCATAGAATACCATCCCGATCACCAAAGCAACTTTTACACCCGCGGCTGATATCTTTTTCAAGAAGAAACCGGCAATAATTGTTGTACCCAGAGGTACGAAAAACAGACCGTTCAATGTTTGGAGTAACTGATAAATACCTTCAGGTGCATAGCTCATAAAAGGTGCCACAAATATTGCAAATACAGCAACGATCGTTGACACTGCTGTCCCCACCATCACCATTTTCCTTTCACTTGCATCCTTGTTTATATATATCTTGTAAATATCGATAGTGTATATCGTTGCAGCACTGTTGATTACACTATTAAAGGTACTGAGTACAGCTCCCATAAAAACCGCAGCGAAGATCCCAATAAAGAATACAGGCAACACTTCATGAATCATCATTGGATAAATAAAATCCTGATTATCATACATTGAATCACCGAAATAGTAAAAACCAATAACTCCCGGCAATGCTATAATGATGGGTATAAGGAGTTTGAAAACTCCGGTGAGTAATAATCCCTTCTGTGCTGCTACCAAATCTTTCGCCCCTAACGCACGCTGAATAATCGATTGATGCATACTCCAAAAATAGATCTGATTGATAACAAGGCCGGTAAATATTGCACTAAAGGGCAATACGGAATCTGGAGCTCCCACAATACTGAACTTTTCGGGTGCATAGTTGTATACCGTGTCAACCCCACTTAAAAGGTTACCGTTACCTATTTCCCAAAGAGCAAGAATTGGAATTAATAAACCACCAATTATTAAGCCAATACCATTCACAGTATCTGCAACAGCAACAGCTTTAAGACCTCCGAGTATTGAATATAGCGCCCCAATCACTCCTATAATAACTACAAGGATCCATATGCTTTGCTGATGAGTTACACCCAATACTGAAGATATTTCAAATATTCCCTCAAAATTAATAGCACCAGTATATAATACTATAGGCAGTAGCGTGAAGACAAAGGAAAAAACCAAGAGGATAGCTGCCAGACTTCTCGTCGCACGATCAAATCGTAATTCAAGAAATTTAGGGATGGTTGAAAGTCCCATTTTTAAGTAACGGGGCACCAGGTAGAGAGCACCAAAAATCAACCCGATTGTGGCCGTAGTTTCCCAGCTTATAATTATCATACCGTTCTTATAAGCCGAACCATTCATCCCAATGAGATGTTCGGAAGAGATATTCGTAAGCATCATTGAACCGGCTATTACACCAGCGCTTAATGACCTCCCTCCCAGGAAATAGCCATCGGAGGTGTATAAATTTTCGCCTCGTAATCTATACCAGGAATAAAATGCTACAAATAAGGTAAATCCCACAAAGGACGCAAAAATCCACATTGATGTATACTATTGTATTTGAGACAAATTAGTTCATTCGATTTAACAATCCGCCGGGTATTACTTACTATGGCATGAAATTTTGGGACACCCACTATTCAATGTTTTTCATTTCTAATAGCCCCTAAGCTTTTCCGTGAAATTTCATCAATAATTAAAAACATCAAGCAATTCTGATCTATAGAATTAAAGGCAAGATTTTTTACAAGCCGTCAATAGATCCTCACATTATTGCCAATTTTCGCATAGAAATAACATGACCATGAAAACGTTAACATTTTAATCAAATATGGCAGCTTTGTCAAAAATAATTTCATTAAAACCGGAGAAACAACTATTTATTCCAATTCAATTTCAACCTGAGAATTCCTAAAAAATCTACAAGCTTTGAAATT
>JAAAOB010000151.1 GCA_009909035.1 Bacteroidota bacterium | reverse complement strand
GAATTGACGGATGTAGATTCAAGTGTATTTCTGCGCAGGCTCAAAGAGTACGATAGCGAGTGGACTTTGAGACTACGCAACCTGAAAAAACAGGGGAAAACGCTTCGTTATCTTGGGAAAATGAACAGCAATCAGATCCGGGTGGGACTGCAGGAACTCAACGTAGACTCGCCAATTGCCCGCCTGCAGGGAACCAATAACATTATCCAAATCCATACTAAGCGGTATAACCATCATCCATTGATTATCCAGGGTCCCGGGGCTGGAAAAGAGGTTACATCCGCAGGTGTTTTAGCTGATATTCGACAGATTATGAGCGTGGGACGGTGAGTACAATTGCAGGTGAGTATTATTGATTTGTCGATCCCTTAAATAGTTCTATGGGAATAGTATGGATCAATCCGGAGTCATGAGAGAATGAAGAATGCTCATTTTCTCGGTTTCTTATAAACCGGCACGTTAGAGCATGCTTCGCCGTACATCAGTTTCTGCACGTGAGGCAGTAGTTTTTTTGTCGCATACATGTATACATCAGCCGGAATGTTCATTTTGCTGCACCCTTTCAGAAGCACAAACCGGCCGTCATATTGTTGCCAGTCAACCATATCCATTTTCTCTTTAAAAAGCTGCCGTAACGCTTCATCTTTACTGCCAAAGAAGACATTGCGTGCATGGTTTTCGGCGTGCTGCACCACCAGCATGTACGCCCATTTGGGAATGATGGCGTCGGTTGAACAATACACCGTGAGATAGGTTCCGTCAAACTGTGACCAGTCCAGGTTCTTCATGTTCTCTCTGAACTCTTTCTCTTTGAGGATCATCTCATGGAGCAGAAAATCTTTCAGATCCAGTTCTTTGATGGTCATCCCTTCAGCAAACTTCTCCAGATCGACGGTCTCGAGTTTCGACTGTTTTACTTTGTTTACAATCTCTCCCATAGTACTACTTGGTCACCCTGTTTTTGAATTCTAATTTCTGCCAATTACAGAGAAAATGATTCTCCGCATGAGCAGGTGCGGGCGGCATTTGGGTTGTAGAAATGAAATCCCTGACCTTCAAGCCCGTCCGTGTAGTCGAGTTCTGTTCCCGCAAGGTAGAGAAAACTCTTCATATCAACGATTAGTTTTATTCCGTCATCTTCAAAGGTCTTATCGCCCTCTTTTGCACCACTCTCGGTATCGAAATCGAGATCGTACGTCAGGCCGGAGCAACCGCCACTTACAACACTTACCCGCAGCGGAGTACCCTCGGGGTGATTGCTGTGTTGTCGGATCTCTTCAATTCGTTTGGCCGCTCGGTCTGTTATTGAAATTGACATAGTCGTTTATCTAAACAGAAATTACCTGTAATTCAGGATCGATACGTTTAACCATGCTTTCAATGGCGTAAAGTGTTCCGGACGTTGCTGTTGGGCATGTGCCGCAAGCGCCCTGGTAATGGACTTTTAGCCGGTTTCCGTCTAAACCAAGAATTTTTAGACCGCCGCCATCAGCCAACAGATACGGGCGTACCTGTTCATCCAGCATCTGGTTGATTTGCTGCAGTCGCGGGTCATCGGTCTCCTGGACCTCTTTGGTGGCATGCACCTCGGAATCTTCTTCGACATCCAGCTGAGGTGTCGCTTCGCGAATGGGAGGAGCAAGCTTCCGAAGAAGGTCCGACCATACTTCGTTGCCATCCTGGGTAACCGTCACATATTTATCGACATAGTAGACGTTGATGACGTGATCGATATTAAAGAGCGCGCTTGCCAGCTCATCATGCTCAGCTTCCGCACTGTTCTCAAACGATTTTGTGACGCCATTTGTGAGAGGTTCACCCAACACAAAGCGCATGGCATCGGGGTTTGGCGTGCGTTCTATTTCTTTAATTTTTGGCATAATTTCATCTAATTAAAATTACAAATGACAATCGCTTTTCTACCTATTCAAAAAATGATTTCACATACTCGATTCCGTCCACAAGCCGGTCGATGTCCTCCTTCGAGTTATAAAACGAAAGTGATGCCCTCGTTGTTGCCGGTACATTGAATCTTCGAAGAATCGGCTGGGCACAGTGATGACCCGTTCGGACGGCAATTCCGCGTTTATCGAGCAGGGTTCCCATGTCGGAGGCGTGAATCTCATCAAACACGAAGGATATAACGGATGCCCGGTTTTCGGATTCTCCTATAAACCGTAATCCATCAACCCGCTTTAAACGTTCAACGCCATAGGCAACCAGTTCGTGCTCCCGCCTCGAAATCTCGTCCATTCCAATACTGTTCAGGTAATCGACTGCGGAACCGAGACCAATACCAGCGGCGATTGGTGGAGTACCGGCTTCAAACTTAAAGGGCGTAACGTTGTATGTTGTTTCCTCAAAGCTCACTTTATCGATCATATCGCCCCCGCCGCGGTAGGGAGGCATCTCATCCAATATCTCCTTTTTCCCGTATAAAATTCCAAACCCGGTGGGGCCACACATTTTATGGGCTGAGAAGGTAAAGAAATCGCAATCAATATCCTGCACATCAATCACCTGGTGGGGAGCGGACTGTGCGCCGTCAATTAACACGGCAGCACCGGATTCATGTGCAAGGTCTGTAATTTCTTTCGCGGGATTTACCGTACCCAGGGCATTGGAAACATGAATTATGGCCACCATCTTTGTCTTGTCGGCCAGCAGGTTTTTGTACGCCTCCATATCGAGATCCCCCCTGTCATCGACAGGAATTACCTTAATGATGGCACCGGTGCGTTCGGCGATCATCTGCCACGGCACGATGTTGGCGTGATGCTCCATTTGGGAGAGGATAATCTCATCTCCTTCTTTAAAATGCAATGAGCCGAAGCTATTCGCTACAAGATTGATAGAATCGGTCGTGCCCGTGGTGTAAATAATCTCTTCAGAGTGGCGCGCATTGATAAAGGCCTGGATTTTTTTGCGCGTCAGTTCATACTCATCGGTTGCTTGTTGGCTGAGCGTATGGATGCCTCTGTGCACATTGGAGTGCTCAAACCGGTGGTAGTAATCCAGTCTGTCGGCCACTTGAGCCGGCATCTGGCTGGATGCACCATTGTCGAGATAAACAAGCGGATGCCCGTTCACCTGCTGCGATAAAACCGGGAAGTCCTCCCGTATTTTATCAAAATCTACCGTTCCGGCTTTGGATATGGAGACATCTACTTTACTCATGCAGTAACTTTTGCAACGTTATTGGCTTTTGTGTAACGATATACTTCATCAATGAGCAGTTTATGAACTGAGTCGACTTTGATGTTTTCAATCGTTTCAAGGGCAAACGCGTAGGTCAGTACTTCTTTTGCTTTTTGCTCCGTCATGCCACGACTCTGCAGGTAAAACACTTCTTCAGGATCAAGCTGGCCAATTGTGGCCCCGTGAGAACAAAGCACATCATCTGCAAATATCTCGAGCTGTGGCTTTGTATTCACAAGCCCGTCGCGCGACAACAGAAGATTTCGGTTTTCCTGAAAGGAATCGATCTTTTGTGCGTCTTTACGGACAAAGATCTTTCCATTGAAAATACTGTGTGCATTTCCATTCACCACGACTTTATGAAGCTGGTGGCTGTCGGCATGCGAGAATTTATGGTCCATCGTGGAGTGCGTATCGGCAATCTGATGACCATCAATTAGTACCAGTCCGTCGAGTGTAAAATCTACCTCTTCATCTTGCTGGATGACTTTCGGTTCATTACGCGTCAGTTTTGCACCCAGTGTGATGGTGTAGGAGTGGTATTCAGAATTTTTCTCAACATAAGCGATCGGCCGGGAGACATGAACGGCTTCCAGGCTGTCGCGCTGAATCCGCGCATGATGAATATGAGCTCCCTGCTTAACCTTAATTTCACAGACTGGAATGGTCATGTAGGCGTTATCAGAGAGGCCGATATGATCTTCAATAATCGTCACGTCCGATTCTTCCTCAGCAACGACCAGCATCCGCGGTGTAGCCACATATGGTTTTTTCGAGTCCGTGTACAGATTCAATACGTGAATAGGAGCTTCTGCTTTCGCCTCCTTTTCGAGATGAATGAACACCCCGTCGTTGAATTTTAAGCCGTTATATTGCACAAATGGGTCATCCGGGTAGTCCACAAGTTCATTGAGGTACTCCTGTACATTTTCCTCATCAAGGTGATCCGAGAGGTTTCCAACAGTGACTCCATTGCCAAGTCCGCCGATGGAGGAGTATTGTTCCTGGTATTCTCCATTAATAAATACCAGCCGGCTCCTGTCGGATTCAGGGATAAAATATTTCTCCACATCAATTGCAGGCCTGGTTCCAGCCTCCTCAAACGAAACATAGGGCGTGCGGGTAATCGGTTTCAAATCCGTAAACTGCCAGTCTTCCATTTTCCGTGTAGGAAATGGTGCCGCATTCAATTTTTCGAGGCTCTGTTCACGGATTTTTTTCATAAACGCGCTCTTAGCATCCGGCACGTTTTTGGCAAGATCATGTAGTATGGATGGTTCAGCCTTTGTAGGATGTGCCATTACTTACCCTCTCCGTTTACAGTTGCGTATGCGTTCAACCAGTCGTACCCTTTATCCTCAAGCTTGATTGCGAGCTCTTTGTCGCCAGATTTGGCAACGACACCGCCAATCATCACATGTACAAAATCCGGTTCAATGTAGTTAAGTAATCTCTGGTAGTGTGTTACCAACACCACAGAGTCGTTTTCACCATGCAGCTTGCCGATTGCCTCGGCCACAATTTTCAGGGCATCAATGTCCAGGCCCGAATCGGTTTCATCAAGAAAGGAAAGCCGTGGCTGGAGCACTGCCATTTGAAAAATTTCATTACGCTTCTTTTCGCCTCCGGAAAACCCGGCATTCACACTTCGGTTTAAAAAGTCAGGATTCATGCCCACCAGCTCGAGCTTATCTTTGATGTAATCCTCAAACTCCAGCGGGTCTAACTCTTCACGGCCCCTGGATGCAGCTATGGTGTTGTATGATTCCCGAAGAAGCGTATTGTTGGTTACCCCGGGAACTTCGACAGGGTATTGAAATGCAAGAAAAATTCCTGCGTGGGCCCGCTCATCCGGATCAAGCTCGAGAATGCTCTCTCCATTGTAAAGAATATCACCCTTGGTAACTTCATACTCCGGGTGCCCTGCAACCACTTTGGAAAGGGTACTTTTTCCACTTCCATTTGGTCCCATGATTGCGTGAATTTCACCTTTATTAATGGTGAGGTTAACCCCTTTGAGGATCTCTGTTCCTTCACCCTCAACTTCTACATGTAAATTTTTTATTTCTAACACAGTTGTTTCGTTTTAAATAAGTTAAGTATTGAGTTCGTTTAGCGGATCTCTGTTTATTCTATGCCTTGTAGGTTTGGCTCTGAAATAGAGTATCCAATCATCCGTCACTTTAAAATGCAGCCCGAGCGTGATGTAATTATCCTACGCTGCCTTCAAGCTTAATACCGAGCAGTTTATTAGCTTCAACGGCAAACTCCATCGGCAGTTCTTTCAGCACCTCTTTGCAAAAACCGTTGACAATCAGTGAGATTGCATCGTCTTCACTTAAACCTCGCTGTTGCAGGTAGAAAATCTGGTCTTCACCAACGCGCGATGTTGTCGCTTCGTGCTCTATCTGTCCCGTGGGATTTGCCGATTCGATATAGGGAAACGTATGAGCTCCGCAGGTTTGACCAATCAGCATCGAGTCGCACTGGGAGTAGTTCCTGGCATTCTCGGCTTTTTTACTGATTTTCACGGCACCGCGGTAGCTGTTATTGGAGTTACCTGCTGAAATGCCCTTCGAGATAATCGTGCTTTTGGTATTTTTGCCGAGGTGAATCATTTTGGTGCCGGTGTCCGCCTGCTGGCGTTTATTCGTCACAGCTACTGAAAAGAACTCACCGACTGAATTATCACCTTTCATGATCACACTTGGGTATTTGAGCGTAACGGCTGAGCCTGTTTCAAGCTGTGTCCAGGAAATTTTGGAGTTATCGCCCTTGCACATTCCGCGTTTGGTCACAAAGTTGTAGATTCCTCCAACACCTTCTTCATTCCCGGAATACCAGTTTTGAATCGTGGAGTATTTAATCTCGGCATTTTCCATAGCCACCAGTTCCACCACGGCCGCGTGGAGTTGATTTTTATCGTACATCGGGGCCGTGCAGCCTTCAAGGTAGCTCACATGACTATTATCTTCCGCGATGATCAGTGTCCGTTCGAACTGTCCTGAGTCCATATTGTTAATACGAAAATAGGTTGAAAGCTCCATCGGGCAGATGGTGTCTTTGGGAACGTAGCAAAACGAGCCGTCTGAAAATACCGCTGAGTTCAAAGCTGAGTAGAAGTTATCCCGTGCGGGGACTACCGATCCCATATACTTCTTCACCAGTTCCGGGTACTTTTTAATTGCCTCCGAAATGGAGCAGAAGATGACGCCGGCTTCAGCCAGCTTCTCCTTAAACGTGGTAAAGATCGATACACTGTCAAAGACAGCATCTACAGCCACGCCGGAAAGCATTTTTTGCTCCTCCAGAGGAATCCCCAGCTTGTCGTAGGTCTCCTTAATCTTCGGATCGATATCGTCCAGGCTGTCCACCTTAGGCCGTTCTTTCGGAGATGAGTAGTATTGAATTTCATCAAACTTCGGGCTTGTGTAAGTGGCATTGAACCATTCCGGTTCCTCCATCTCTTTCCATGCCCTGAATGACTTCAGCCGGAACTCGGTCATCCATTCCGGCTCTTCTTTAATTTCGGAAATTTTGCGAACGATGTCTTCATTCAGTCCTTTGGGAAATTCATCATATTCAACATCGGTGGAGAAGCCGTATTTATACTCTTCTCCGATCATGGATTCTAACTCTTTAGTCTCACTCATATCGATCCAAAAATTTTACGTGGTTTGCTGTTCAACGCTGGCTTGATAACAGATCATTATTCCAGTACGTTCAGGACCGTATCACACGATGCAACCCAGTCCTTATTTGGAATAAGTAAAGATAAGCATTTTACCAGCCGCTTTAAAATGATCTTTACTTACAGTAAATATCCATAATCTCATCATGATCAGCTAATTGACTTTCGTGATATGACCAATTGGCGGCAGTTATCGTGCCGGCTCATCCCATCAGAGAGAGTAGATCTGAACTTACCAACGGAATACACCAAATCGCGTATCATTGATTGTTATGACTAAACGCTACGTCATAACTGAGGCTATACAACCCGCATAAAAGATATCTTCCTTTGAACAGCCGCGCGAAAGATCCATGTATGGTTTGGCCAGCCCCTGCAGAATCGGACCGATGGCCGTGGCTCCGCCAATCCGTTCGGTGATTTTGTAGGCGATGTTACCTGCGTCGAGGTTCGGGAAAATATATACATTGGCCTTGCCGGCCACCGCAGAATCCGGTGCTTTTCGTTCGCCTACAGTCGGGACAAACGCCGTGTCAAACTGCAGTTCTCCATCCATTGCCCAGTGAGGCTGCCGTTTCGAAGCAAAGTTGAACGCTTCCCGAACCAAGTCTACCCGCTCGTGCCCGGCGCTTCCTTTGGTCGAGAAAGACAAAAATGCAATGGCAGGATCCTGGCCGGTCAGAAGTTTATGCGTATGGCCGGAGGTCACAGCAATATCAGACAGCTGCTCTGCGTCGGGGTATGGAACAACGCCGCAATCAGCGTAGGTGAGAACCCGCCCATCGGCAAGCTCCATCAAAAATGTGCTCGAAACGAGCTTTGCCCCTTGCGCCGTGCCGATTGTTCTGAGTGACGCACGAATGACATCAGCCGTAGAAGCTATCGAGCCTGCAACAGCTCCATCAGCTTCTCCTTTGGCCACCAGCCACCCCGCTGTCATTAACGGGTCCTTTGCCAGTTTGAGGATTTGGGCGGCAGTGGGGTTTTTATGACTTAGTTTATTTTCAAAAAAGCTCACACGCTCTTTTTGCTGCTCTTCGGCTCCAAGATCCACAATTTGAATTGAGTCAGGAAGGGTGACCGACTCTTTTTCCGCCAGTTTCTCAACATCCCCGGTATCGCTAATCAGAACAGGACGGACAGCCCCTGCGTTTTCGAGATCGGCAACGGCATGCAGTACACGCGGATCTCTCCCTGCTTCGGGAAAAACAATTGATTTCTTCAACCGTGTACTTTTCGTCAGTATCTGCTGCAAAATAGAGTCTTTCATTGAACAAGTAATATAATTGAGATTATCGTTGTCACGATTCCAAGCCACTGAATTGGTGTCAGTTTATCTCCCCACCTGGCCATTCCCAGGATTGTTGCACCTAAAACGGTTATTATATTCACCGTACTGTAGACAACGGCACCGTTCATCCGTTCAAGAGCTTCAATCAGGAATATAGCGGAATAGAGATTGGGAATTCCGATGGCCGCCCCCATCCAGATTTCACGCTTTTTAAAGCTAAACGTTCCGGAGACTAATATCACGATTAACCCAACCAACATCGCGCTAAAAAATACGGTTCCCATAAACTGTTCCTTGGTAAGCTGAGTAGAAAAATCAACTTCAAAGATCTTCAGGGAGCCATCTCCAAGGCCGGTGCCTATAAAAAGAAGTACCAGCAGCCAGGCCGCACTTAGCGGTTCTCGTATCATCCGTCGTTTATTCGGTAACAGCAGAAAAAGAGCGATAAAAACCGTACCCACACCGATCCACTGCCGGACTTCCAGTAATTCCAGATACCAAAGGGTGGATAGCAAAACCGGCACCAGCAGTGATATTCTCATCGCGGCAACGCTTACCCCGACACCATTTTTGCTGACCGATTTGCTGTAGATAAAAAAGTTGCCTATAAAAATAACTCCTACTAAAACCGCCAGCAACAGAGCCGGCAGAGCCTCAGACAGCTGAAAATCGATATCTGCCCCGCCCGGCGTCAAAAAAGCTACTGCGGCCGCAATAACGTAGTTGATGGTGAGCACACGAATGGTATTCAGCTTTTTGAATTCAACCGATTTTAAAAAATGGGCTATGGCTATCGAGCAAACCGAACTTAGGCAGATGAAAATCCATCCCGTAATCATTCCGCAAGATTAAGCATGAAATTTCCAAACCCCTGGACCTCCTGCGGTCGATCGTGAAGCCTCCTTGAGGTGTAATCTACGTTATTTTCGAGGTGGCGGTAGAGCTCTGTCATCTCGGTTTTTCGTAGTTTCATAGCTTCTGCAAGAAAATATGGAAAGATATGATGGCGTTTATCATCCTCTACATCTCCGCTGTAAACCGACGAACGCTGACCTTCACGGTTGCCAAAAAGTACAAAGGCGTTGGGAAAATCATTGAGAAGCACGTTGGCCAGCCGCTGCTGGTAGCTGCCGCTAAACCCGCTGATTCGTTCAAAGTTCTCTGTGTTGTTCTTTTCGACATACTCGATCTCTGCAAACAGAAATAGCTTTTCAGCTGAGCATTCAGCCAGGCTGGAAAAAATATCCTCGAGAGGTAACAACTCCTCCTCGCCGTTATCATTTACCCGATAAAGGGCAAATTCATCCTCGCCGGTCTGGCCGCTGTTGATCGCGAATCCCGCCAGGTAAACCACGGTCATCCCTCCGCCATCACTCTTGCAAAATTCCAGAGAGGGAAGAAATGTAGAAAAATCGGAATCGTCAATCACACTGATTTGATTCTCATCCATATTGAATGAGGTTTCCATATAGTGTTTAAAGAGCCTAATGTCCCTGTCCGCAAACTGACGAACCCCTACCTGGTTATTATTCAGACCCGATATGATCAATGCCCTGTCATCTTCATTTCCTGGTTTAAGTACGGGCAGAGAATTTTCAACATCTACTTCGCCAAACGGAATATCGGTTAGCTCCAAAAGCAGGGCTGGTCCGCTTTCGGCCCGGGACCTGAGGGTTGATGATCCAGCATTTTTTTGTACAAAAGCTTCAACGGATCCGTATTCAACCTTTACCCACTGCTCGTTGACTTCCTCAACTTGCAAGAGGGAACTTCCATCCCCGACTTCCGCAATAATATTATCTTGAGATATCACCGGTTCACTCCGGAGCTGTGTTACCGGTTCTTCTACCTGGAACCTCATCTCCATAAAACTCAGAAGCGGAACAGAAAATTGATCGGTAAAATCATTAAGATCCGCCTTTACGACGAATTCTGAATCTTTGGAAGCCATCGTGCTTCTTTCGGTTGCCAGAGCGCCCATATTTATCTCAACAGCGTTATCAGAAAGCTGAACAGTTGAATCCCGAAAGATGACCGTATCACTGTGGCTGATGGTAATCGACAGTTGTTCATCGATGGTCGTGTCTACCTCCACCGTATCCGATTTTAAATCGAAACCCGTCTGCCTCAAGTATCGTATTTCATCTGTTTCAATTGGAGGTCCCGATTCTTGTAGATTGATCATGGCCATCGTCGTGAGCAGCACAGCGGTTGAATTGAGCCCGATTCTTTGCGTTGTTGACGTTCCGGACAAAAAGCCGCCGCTATTGGCCGCAGATGCCGCAACCGCCGCACCTGCAATAGCAAGAACAGAAAAGCCCCATTTGGGTTTGTAGGCCTGCACCATTCGCTGAATCTTTACGCGTTCCGGTTGTTGGCTGACCGTTACTTTTCGAGGCTCAATCCGTAAGACAGGCCGCTCTACGGTAGGCATTGCAGAGACGACCAAAATGTCTGATTCTGAAACTACCGATGCCTCTTCCGCATCATTCACTGCTCGATCATCAACCACGGTCCACTTACTGGTTGTACATCCCGCTAAAACGAAGATCAACAGAACAAACAAAAGATTGTAAAACTGGTGACGGTGTAGATCCATAACCATTGGTGATTTCTAAAAAGATAAAACCGCTCCAAATGCAAATACGCTTCGGTATTTCCATGCATCGTCGGCTCCCGGCTCTGACAGCCAGAACGGTATATCGTAACGAAAGACAAACCCCCTGTTTTTTCCAAGAGAATCGGGGATGTTAAGAGATAATGAAAACCCGGTGCCGGCGTCGGCAAAAAGAGTCGTCATCTCATCATCCAGGCCCAGCGGTGATCCTGCATCAAAAAAGAGATAGGTCCTGAAGTCCAGAAAGTCGGATGCATATGGCAGATCCGAAAACAAGGATTGAATTGGATTGGGATAATCCAATTCGCTATTCAGTGCAGCAATTGACCGGAAAAGTCCAGGCGGTCGGGAAGGCAGAACCAAACTCTCGCAACCGGAACAGGATGCCTGCTCAAATATTTTAATGTCATCTGCTGTGTATCCTCTGAGATTTGCACCGCCTGCCACCTGAAAATTACCGCTGGTGATCCACGGCTGTGGGATGGTTCCTTTGGCCCGAGTCACACCACTTTGCAGTGTCGTTATTGGCTGGCCCGTGCTTCTTGAAAACAGGTATTCCGGCTGGGTGGATTCAGAAGCCACACCTGCAAATCCCCGAAACCTCAGCGTCCAGTTCTCCTTAAACGGGATCATCTGCTGTGTCGTTAGCGATGCTAGGCCATAAGATTCCTCCCGGTACTGTACTACACCTTCAAAAAGAATGCTGTACCGGCCGAGAGGGTTTTCATCCTGGATTTGCGTGGTTAAAGTAGTAAGTAGTTTATCGTTCGAAGGCTCAAAGTCACTGCCCTGTTCAAAAAAATCCCCCCATAGAGCCGGAAACGGGGTGTATTCTGTATTAAACCGGGTCTCGTAGCTATTAAACAGTCGGAGTTCTCTGAATTTTTGCTCATCAAATCCGTTTTGCCACCGTTTGTTAAAAGCAATTCCGTGTAGTGAATACCCGGTCCGGATCGATGAGATCGCTTCAACACTTGCTTCGCTGCCAAAGCCGGACCATGAGGGAATCGGCTCCGTAAAACTGACATAGTACGACACCGGATCTTCAGGAAACCAAAATCCGAGCCAAATACCTGCATCAAGGCGGTGTGGCCCATCTTCAAAAGTGCCGGGCACCTGCCCCTTCAGGCGAAGTCCGGCGCGGATTCCATCAACGTCGTTATACCATAGGTCAGGTGCCGGGAGAAGTTCGTAGTTTCGGACCTGTTGAGCATCGGCAGCTTGAATGAACACCATAGAGATGAACAGGTAGCCAATGATTATGAAAAGGGGACGCGCCAATCGCTCAATATTTTGTTTGATAGAATGAGTCTGTTTGTAAGTTCGATTAGGCGAATTTGTTCCGGCCATTGAATGTAAGTTGTAGCCTCATGTGATTGAATCCATCGACAGGATTTGTGTTCCTCATTCAGCTGAACAGGATCCGCGGGGTCAATCTCAGCTGCAAACGCGGGGATGGTCAGAATCGTATCTGTCGAATACTCATAAAACTGATTTACGCTCGGGATCGTCCAAAACGATATTGGATGAAGGTTTGTTTCCTCTTTTAACTCTCGCAATGCGGCCTGCCAATAGGATTCACCAGATTCAACTTTTCCACCAATCATCCGCCACTGTCCCTGATAGATTTTCCCTTTTGCGCGCTTTAAGAGCAGAAACTCAACAGAGTCGCCCTTTTGCCTGTAGGGGTAAAGGTCTATCAGTTTTTTTTCAGCCATCGGTCTTATCAACCTGCTGTTTAAAATAGGATAATGTTTTGTTGAGGCCTTTTTTCCTGTCTACAGCCGGCTCCCAGTCCAAAACGCGTCGTGCTTTTGATATGTCCGGCTGACGTACTTTGGGATCATCATCAGGAAGCTCTTCGTGGATAATTTGGCTGCTGCTGCCGGTTAGTTCAACAATCTCTTTAGCAAACTCAAGAATGGTCACCTCCTGTGGGTTGCCGATATTTACAGGTTCCACCTCATCACTGAGTAAGAGCCTGTAAATCCCCTCCACAAGATCATCAACATAGGTGAACGACCGTGTCTGTGAACCGTCGCCAAATACGGTAATCGGGTTGCCCTTCAATGCCTGTCTCATAAATGTGGGCAGTGCACGGCCATCCTTTAGCCGCATTCGCGAACCATATGTATTGAATATCCTGACAATGCGAGTTTCCAGCCCGTGGTAGCGGTGATACCCCATGGTCATAGCTTCGGCAAATCGTTTGGCCTCATCGTAGACTCCTCTGAACCCGATCGGGTTGACATTGCCCCAGTAATCCTCTTTTTGCGGGTGGATTTGTGGATCACCGTATACTTCGCTTGTGGAGGCGAGCAGGAATCGGGCATTCTTCTCTTTGGCCAGGCCCAGCGCCTTATGAGTGCCCAGTGACCCAACCTTGAGAGTCTGTATCGGCATTTCAAGATAGTCGATCGGCGAGGCCGGAGAGGCAAAATGAAGAACATAATCGAGGTCTCCCGGCACATAAATGAAGTTTGTTACATCGTGCTTTATAAATTTGAAGTCCTCATTCCCAATAAGATGAGCAATATTTTCGGGCGACCCGGTGAGCAGGTTATCCATGCAAATTACCTTATACCCTTCGCTCAAAAATCGATCACACAGGTGCGATCCAAGGAAGCCGCATCCACCGGTAATTAAAATTCGTTTTTTTGGCATCTTATCTTTAAGTGTGTTTAAAAGTTTTTTTCAGTCCCGGTTAGCTCCGTGCTTCCTTACAGTTACACGCCCACTGCTCGCCGTCCGACACTAAAATAGGTCAACCCAGCTTCTGCTGCCCGGTCAAGACCATAGAGGTTCCGGCCATCAAAAATTACCGGTGTTTTCATGCGTTTGGTGAAATTGTCAAGGTTCGGCCGTCGAAATTCATTCCATTCGGTGCAAATGATTAATGCATCCACCTGGTCCAGCACCGCATCCCGGTTCTCCTCGAAGGTCATATGGGCGAGCGTTTCTTCAGTTGATGCCTTTTTGAATGTATCGATAGCTTCCGGATCATAGGCCTTCATTTTAACGCCCATTTTTGCAAGCTTATCTGTTATATACAGAGAGGGAGCTTCCCGGATATCATCCGTTTCCGGCTTGAAACTGAGTCCCCAAATACCAATTGTTTTTCCTTTGAGGGAATCCCCATAGTACTCTTTCATTTTCTCGACGATAGAGATCTTCTGATCTTCGTTGACTTTCATCACGGAATCAAGGATCTGGAAATTATAGCCGTTCTGTTCCGCCGTGTAGTGGATGGCTTGAACATCTTTAGGAAAGCAGCTTCCACCATACCCGATTCCGGCAAACAGGAATCGTTTGCCAATGCGCGAATCCGTCCCGATCCCGCGGCGCACATTATCCACATCTGCACCTACTTTTTCGCAGATATTGGCAATCTCGTTCATGAACGTGATTTTTGTGGCAAGCATCGCATTTGCCGCATATTTTGTGAGTTCTGAACTTCGTTCATCCATCACAATGATGGGGTTACCACTTCTCACAAACGGCTCGTACAACCTTGTCATCATTTGTGCTGCTTGCTGGCTCTGGGTACCGACAATCACGCGTTCGGGCTTCATAAAATCTTCTACAGCCGCGCCCTCCCGCAAAAATTCAGGATTTGATACAACGTCGAACTCCTGGTCAGTTTTGGACGAAATTTTTTCCTTTACCTTATCGGCTGTTCCAACGGGCACGGTGCTCTTATTCACCACCACCCGATAGCCCGGGTATTTATTAAACAGATCTCCAAGTTCATCGGCAACGCCAAGGACAAAGCTGAGGTCGGCCTGTCCGTCGGCACCCGGAGGTGTCGGCAGACACAGAAAAATCATCTCAGAGTCTTTAAACGCCTCTTCCAGGTTGGTCGTGAATGTTAGGCGATTCTCTCTGATCGCACGGTCAAACACATGATTCAGGCCGGGTTCGTAGATGGGTACGGTGCCACTGCGCATTAATTCTACCTTATCTGCATCAATATCCACGCAGGTCACATCATTACCGCTGTCGGCAAAACACGTACCGCTTACCAGGCCAACGTAACCTGTTCCAATTACTGTTATCTTCATATTTATTTACGCTCTATTTTTTTGATTTCAAGTTTTAAATTTCCGGCGGGGACTTCCACCTCAACTACATCCCCTACTTCTTTTCCGAGAATAGCCTGGCCAATCGGTGAATCAACAGATATTTTTTTCTCTTTAAAATCCGCCTCATCTTTCGACACCAGCGTATACTTCATCTCCTTATCGGTATTGTGGTTCAATATCGTAATTGTAGATAGCAAGTAGGCCTTCGTATCGTCAATATTTTTTTCATCAATGATACTTGATGTTGCAAGTGTATTTTCGAGCTCGGCAATTTTTGACTCAAGATGTCCCTGGGCTTCTTTTGCCGCATCATATTCCGCATTCTCGCTGAGATCGCCTTTTGCCCTTGCCTCCGAAATTTCTTCAGCTATCTCTTTTCTTCCGCGTGTTTTTAAATCTCTGAGCTCTTTTTCAAGTTTCTCATAACCTTCTTTTGAAAGATAATTTTTCTTCATACTTCCGTGAATTCGATTTACCTTGATTTATACTGTTTTGAAACTAAAAAGAAGCTATAATAACAGGTATATCAGCTATTTTAGTGACTAAATTTACAATTCATGAAAATAGGGTGTTCCACGCTGTTTCCCAACCATAATTTTAAGTTCAAGATATTCTACATTCTCTTTGAAGAAACGTACAACACGAACCATACTTCAGGATAACCGCCGGCGTCAGTCACCGTTGAGAAATTATTTTATTTTGTGGCTCCACAATATCAGAAGCCTTCATAATGTTGGAGCAGCATTTCGTAATGCTGACGCGTTTGGCATCCAAAAGCTGTTATTGTCCGGGTATACACCTGTACCCCCTCGGCCCGAAATCACCAAAACCGCTATCGGCGCCGAAGAGCATGTAATCTGGCAGCAGGTTGAAAAACCGAAACATATGGCTTTGCAGTTACAAAAAGAGAAGTATCACATCACCGGTCTTGAACAGACCACGACAAGTACGCTGCTTTCTGAATTTAATCCACCCTCACAAAAGATTTGCCTGCTCCTTGGAAATGAGGTCACCGGCATTGATGACAACCTGCTACCATTGCTCGACAGCTCTGTGGAGATTCCTCAATTTGGAATGAAGCACTCTCTGAATGTATCTGTTGCTTGCGGCATAGCGTTGTACGGTTTCCTGGAAAAATTCCGCGAGCCGTCCCATGAATAGAAACACTCGCCGGTAATGATCCACCTGCTCCGCAAGAAATTCTTAGTTATTACTTAACTTATGCCTTCAAATTGGTAAGTTACTCAGATTCACGTTATTTTCGGCGCTCTTTATGACTTGGAGATTCAAATTTTATCTATGGCTAAACGTACTCTTATAACCTCCGCCCTCCCCTATGCAAACGGGCCCATTCACCTTGGCCACCTGGCAGGGGCCTACCTTCCGTCAGACCTCTATACGCGGTATCTGCGGCTAAAAAATGCCGACGTAATTCATATCTGCGGGTCAGATGAACATGGTGTGCCGATTACAATTGCCGCTGAAAAGGAAGGGATCTCACCGCAGCAGGTTGTGGATAAATTTCATACCCGGAATAAAGATGCGTTTGAGAAATTCGGGATCGATTTTGATTACTACGGCAGAACAAGTTCCGAAACACATAAAAAGACCTCGCAGGAGATCTTCCTGAAACTCCACAAGCAGGGAATTTTCAAGAAAAAAACAGAGGAGCAGCTCTATGACGAAGATGCCGATATGTTTTTGCCGGATCGCTACGTGAAAGGGACCTGTCCCAAATGCGGCCATCCCGAAGCGTACGGCGATCAGTGCGAAAAATGCGGCTCCTCGCTCTCACCAACGGAGCTCATTGACCCGATTAGTTCTATAACAGGAAATAAGCCGATTCAGAAAAAGACGGAACATTGGTATTTACCGCTTGGCGATTTCCAGGAACGTCTTGAACAATGGATCGATTCCCGAAAGGGATGGAAGCCAAACGTCACCGGTCAGTGCAAAAGCTGGCTAAATAGCGGGCTGACAGACCGTGCCGTCACCCGCGATCTTACATGGGGTGTGCCGGTGCCCCTTCCCGAAGCGGAGGGCAAAGTTCTCTACGTATGGTTCGACGCCCCGATCGGTTATATTTCCGCAACAAAAGAGTGGGCTGTAAAAACGGGGAATCCCGACCTCTGGAAGACCTACTGGCAGGATGATGAAACGGAGCTGATCAACTTTATCGGTAAAGATAACATCGTGTTTCACTGTATTATGTTTCCCGCTACATTGATGCAGCACGGAGATTACGTGCTGCCGACAAATGTACCGGCCAATGAATTTCTTAATCTTGAAGGGCGAAAATTATCAACCTCAAAAGGCTGGGCGGTCTGGCTTGAAGAGTACCTTGAAGAGTTTGAACCGGATCTTCTGCGTTACGTTTTAGGAACAACACTGCCGGAAACAAAAGATTCGGATTTTTCCTGGAATGATTTTCAGGCCAGGGTAAACGGAGAACTTGCCGATATACTTGGAAACTTTGTCTTCCGAACAACGAGTTTTACGCAGCGATTTTTTGACGGGTCCGTTCCCACTCCCAAAAACCTGGATGCGAACGATACGAAAACCCTGGCGGCAATCGATGATCAAAAAAAACGAATCAGCAAGGCATATGACGGTTTCCGGTTTCGTGAGGCAATAGCTGAAACGATGAACCTGGCCCGGATTGGAAATCGATATTTTACAGAAACGGAACCGTGGAAGACGCGGAAATCTGAGCCCCAAAAATGTGCCAACACGCTTTATGTTTGTACTCAAATTTGTGGAGCGCTCAGCCTGTTATTTGAACCCGTCTTGCCCCAAAAAATGTACAAACTGCGGGAACAAATGGGGATACCTCATACAGCCTCCTGGCAGCAGATCACCAAAAATCTTGTGCCCGCGGGCCACATCGTAGCCGAACAGGCGATCTTATTTGAGAAAATTGAGGATGACGTGGTGGAACGGGAAATTCAGAAACTGAAGAAAAAATCTGAGGCGGCCGCAGCCCCTGAACATTCCTTTCCACCCATCAAAGAGGAAACCACATTCGACGATTTTATGGCGCTGGATCTGCGTGCAGGCAAGGTATTGAAAGCTGAAAAAGTTGAAAAATCGAACAAGCTGCTTCAGATTACCGTGGACGTGGGGATTGACAAGCGTACCATTCTATCCGGTATCGCCGAATATTTCTCCCCTGACGATATTATCGGTCAGTCTGTTTGTGTTGTTGCAAACCTTGCGCCTAAAAAAATGATGGGAATAGAAAGCAATGGCATGATTTTAATGAGCGAGGATTCCGACGGGAGCCTCCATTTCGTATCCACCGACGCCGAGCCCGGCAGTCCCATCACCTGATTTACCAACCCAATGGAAGTTCAAGATCACATATATCAACCGGGAGTTACGGTTCGCCAAAACTCCACTCACTTCTGCTTTTACTGCAAAGAAGCGCTTACGGTATCTTGCGAAATTTTTGATGAGTATAGTGATAACAAAGGCCGTAAACTTTCTCTAAACCAGGATGATGACGGCTACTGGCACCTAACGGTTGAGGAAGATCTCCGCGGAAAATGGTACGGCTACCGGGTGAAGCACCCTAAGAAAATTGCGGCAACGAACCCGTACAGGGGAGAGCTTTTTGCCGATCCATACAGCAAACACGTCACTGTTAACACACGGTATGATCAACGGGCAAAATCCTTCATTTTTCATCATGACTACGACTGGGAGGACGACCAGCATCAATTTCCGGAAGACCCCAGAGACCTGATTATCTATGAAACACACTTGAAAGATCTTGTTGCCCACCCCTCGAGTGGATCAAGCGGGGAAGGATTCTATCAAAAGTTTATGGATCCGGACCAGCAGGGAGGCATTGCACATCTCAAAAAGCTGGGCGTAAACTGTGTTGAATTTTTGCCTCTTCAAAAATTTGCCGTCCAGGAGCCTCCCTATGGTAAAGAAACCGATGAGGGATTTTTAAACTCATGGAATCCCTATTCCGAAAATTACTGGGGGTACATGACCTCATTTTTTTTCGCACCAGAATCAACCTATGCATCCGACAAAACCTCCAAGCTTTCCGGATATACCACAGCCACCGTTTCTGAATTCAAAGATCTTGTGAAGGAGTTGCACAGGAATGGCATAACGGTGCTCATGGACGTAGTGTACAATCACACCTCGCTTTTCGACTTGAATCCATGTACGCATCTCTGTTCACACACGTATCTTCGGTATGACGATAAAGGTGATTTGATGAATCGAAGTGGCACCGGTAACGAATACCGTTCTGAATACCCGGTGGCCCGCAAGCTTATCATCGATTCTCTGAAACACTGGGTGGAGGAGTACCATATTGACGGATTTCGTTTTGATCTTGCAGCTCTTCTGGACAGAGATACCTGGGATACGATCCGTAAGGAAATGCATAAAATTGATCCCCGGATTGTGCTTATTGCCGAACCCTGGGGCGGCTATTATTCCCCCTCTGCTTTTTCTGACCACGACTGGGCCTCCTGGAACGACCGTATTCGTAACACCATCAAAGGATCGGACCCGCTTCATGATCGCGGCTTTATTTTTTCCGAATGGCAGCGCGAAACTGGCCGGGGGCGTCTTGAAAATATCTTTCGGGGAACCTTAAAAGATTCCGACGGAGGACTTTATGAAACATCGGCCCATAGTCTGAATTACCTCGAAAGCCACGACGGCTACACACTGGCCGACTTTATCAGGATTGGGCTGAACCCGGAACTACACGATCAAGTAATTGAGAAGGCCGCCACTTTCAGCAAGTTGAATACCACGCAGATGCAGCTCTCAAAATTTGCCGCACTCTGCCTGTTTTCGGCCCAGGGCATCACCATGATGCATGCCGGACAAGAGTTTGGCCGCTCAAAAATTATCGCTGAAAGCGAAGCGGATGACCCCAACAGTGGAAAGATTGACCATAACAGCTATCAGAAAGACAACCAAACCAATTGGCTCAATTTCGATATTCTATCTCAAAATCGCGGGCTCTACGATTTTTACAGGGGATTAATTGAAATAAGGCTGCAGTCCCCGGCTCTGCGGAAATCTGACCCCAGCGACCTGTGTTACGACCATTTTGACAATCCACTGGTCATTTCCCTGAGAATAGACGGAAAATCCTCCGGCGACATGTTTGACTATTATGTAATTTTAAATGCAAATTTATCGGACTCCATGAAAGCCAGGCTTCCGTCCGGCTCATGGGAACTGCTTGTAAATAAACAGATTGCATCGTCGCAGGCAATTGATATATTAAGCGGAATAGTTGATGTGCCGGCTAAAACCGGTTGTTTACTACGCAAACTGCGTCAATCATAATCCGTAACAGCACATTTAATCAAAAAAAGGAGATCCATTGGCTAATACACCGATTGACACCCGTGGTACCTGGAACACCAAACTTGGATTTATACTTGCAGCAGCCGGATCAGCCGTTGGACTGGGTAATATTTGGGGATTCCCCACCCAGGTTGCCGACAATGGGGGCGCGGCTTTTATTCTAATTTACCTGCTCTGTTGCGTTGCCATCGGGTTTCCCGTAATGATTGCTGAACTGACAATCGGCAGAAAAACAAAAAAGAATCCTGTCGGAGCGTTTAAGGCATTAAGCAACGGCAACTCCTTCGTGCCACTGATTGGGTATTGGGGAGTGTTGTGCGGGGTTATGATCCTTTCATTCTATCTCGTGATATCAGGCTGGACGCTTGGCTACGTATTCGAGGAGTTATTCCACTATTTCGGCTACAGCTCGATAGCATCTATCATGGGTGATCTCGAAAACGGACCGAAAAATACGGTGTTCACTCTTATTTTCATGGTGATGACGGTAGCCATCATTACCGGGGGGGTAAGTAAGGGAATAGAACGTGCCACAAAAATGCTGATGCCGGTATTGATCGCCATCCTGCTCATACTCATCGGCTATGTCTTTACCCTGGACGGTGCGATGGAAGGTTTTTGGGTTTATGTATACCCTGATTTTTCGACCATTAGCGGATCCTTGATTTTATCGGCGATGGGCCAGGCGTTCTTTTCACTATCACTTGGAATGGGAGCCCTCATTACGTACGGATCGTACCTCAACCGGAAACAGAATCTTGTGGAATCCGCCGGTTATGTCACCCTGTTCGATATTGGAATTGCAGTGATTGCCGGCCTGCTGGTTATTCCCGCCATGTATGTTGCGCAGGCTGGTGGAATTGAAATTTTCAATCCCGAAACCCAAAAACTGTATTCCAGCACAACACTTGTTTTTGATGTGCTTCCGGAGATGTTCCACAATGTCGGTGCATTTTTGGGGCTTTTCCTCGGTGTAACATTTTTTGTTCTGCTTGGACTTGCGGCTCTTACCTCATCCATTTCACTGCTTGAGGTACCTGTATCGTATGTGATTGATGAACATGGAATTGAGCGCAAAAAAGCGGCCATGCTTGTAGGAGGGCTGGTCTCCATCCTTGCCATAATTATTTCGTTTAATCTTAGTCTCATCGACATATTTGTTTTCATATTCAATGAAATCGGGCTGCCGCTCGGAGGACTGATGCTCTGTCTTTTTCTCGGGTACTTCTGGAAGTCAGAGAATGCCGTTATTGAGATAGAATCCGGCTATCCGGGGTTTGGGACTTCGGTAACATCTACGCTTTGGGTTCTATTCATCAAGTATGTCTGCCCGCTTTTAATAGGCATCGTTTTTGTGACAACATTTATGACTGTAGCTCAATCACTCATGGAAATGTTTGGCTTCTGATTTGTTATAGAACCGCCCCCGCTGTATTTTTGAAAAAAATTTGAACGATCAAACGATTTATGGCTAAGGTCAGCACATCAGATTTTAGAAACGGGATGAACATCCTGCAGGATGGTGAAATTTACACAATTACCGAATTTCAGCATGTGAAACCCGGAAAAGGGCCCGCCTTTGTCCGCACAAAGCTCAAAGGTGTTGTGAATGAGAAGAATATTGAAAAAACGTTCCGATCAGGAGAGAATGTTGAGTCCATACGAATCGAGACTCATCCCTACCAGTTTCTCTATCGCGACGGCAACATGTTCTTTTTTATGCACCAGGAAACCTACGAACAGATCCCCCTGGAAGCGGAACGAGTAGAAAAGCAAGATTTCATCACCGATGGACAGGTTTGCACACTTGTAATTGATGTAGAAAATGAGAATATACTCTACGCTGAGCCACCAGACCAAATCGAAGCCGAAGTGGTAGATACTGATCCCGGTTTAAAGGGTGACACCGCGCAAGGCGGCAGCAAACCCGCCACAATTTCGGGCGGTGCCGTTGTTCAAGTGCCCCTTTTTATCAACCAGGGGGAAAGCATCCGGGTCGATACACGAACGGGCGAATATCTGGAACGAGCCAAATAACTTAAACTGAACAATATTATGGATTTAAAATTAGTCAAAAACCTGCTGGACCTCATTTCCGAAAGTGAAGTGAACGAAGTTTCTATCGAAGAAGGAGATTTTAAGTTAAAAGTAAAGAAAACATCAGATTCACCTGCCCAGCCGGTGCAGTATCAAATGCCGCAGGCGCAGCAACCATCGCAACCGGCTCAGCCCACGGCATCACAATCCCCGGCGCCATCTGAGAGCGAGCCCGAGGGCGAAAAACAGCCTGATGGCGAAGTCGTTAAATCTCCAATCGTGGGCACGTTTTACGAGGCGGCATCCCCCGACTCAGACCCATTTGTTAAAGTTGGAGATAAAGTCTCAAAAGGTGATACACTCTGCATTATTGAGGCAATGAAAATCATGAACGAGATAGATGCTGAGTTTTCAGGAACAGTAGAAAAAGTTATTGTTAGTGACGGCCAGCCCGTTGAGTTCGATCAGCCTCTGTTTATCATAAAAAAAGCGTAATTATCTCCTATGTTCAATAAAATACTGGTAGCCAATCGTGGTGAGATCGCACTCCGCATTATCCGCACCTGCAAAGAAATGGGGATCAAAACCGTGGCTGTATACTCTACGGCTGATCAAGACTCTCTGCACGTTAAGTTTGCCGATGAAGCGGTTTGTATCGGTCCCCCTCCCGGAAAAGATAGCTACCTGAAGGTTCAATCCATCCTTGCAGCCGCTGAAATTACCAACGCCGAAGCGGTGCATCCCGGCTACGGGTTTCTGTCTGAAAACGCGGAATTTAGCCGCATCTGCGGAGAACATAACTTGAAATTTATCGGCCCGTCACCGGATATGATTGCCACCATGGGGGATAAGGCTACCGCCAAGGCCACGATGATAAAGAGCGGAGTTCCCGTCGTTCCAGGCTCTGAAGGGATCGTATCAACCTATGAGGATGCCAAAAAAATTGCCGATGATATCGGGTACCCGCTCATCATCAAAGCCAGTGCCGGCGGCGGAGGCCGCGGAATGCGCGTAGTGGAAAGTGAAGAAAAGTTTAAGCAGTCGTATGATACCTGCAAAAACGAAGCATCTACGGTTTTCAGTAATCCGGATGTTTACATTGAAAAATTCGTCCAAAATCCGCGCCATATCGAGATCCAGATACTTGGCGACCAGCACGGAAATGTAATCCATCTGGGAGAACGCGAATGCTCATTGCAGCGGCGGCATCAAAAAATGCTCGAGGAGGCGCCCTCCCCCGTTGCCACTCCCGAACTTCGGGAAAAAATGGGCGCAGCTGCCGTGAAAGCCGGTAAAGCTATTGACTACGAGGGGGCGGGTACTGTTGAGTTTTTAGTAGACAAAGATCACAATTTCTACTTTATGGAAATGAATACACGAATTCAGGTGGAACACCCCGTCACCGAAGAAGTGACGTACGTTGATCTTGTAAAAGAGCAAATTCGTGTGGCATACGGCGAAAAAATTGACACGCTGCCTCTCAAAATACGGGGACACGCCATAGAGTGCCGTATCAATGCAGAAGATCCGGAGCATAATTTCAGGCCTACAGCCGGCGTTGCAACCGCTTTCAACATTCCGGGCGGACACAGCACCAGGGTTGATACGCACGCTTACGCAGGATACAGAATTCCCCCTCACTACGACTCCATGATCGCCAAGCTGATTGTCAGCGCCCCCACACGCGAGGAAGCCATAAAACGTATGCGCCGCGCGTTGCAGGAATTTATTGTTGAGGGAATTAAAACAACCATCCCCTACCATCTGCAGCTCATGGACGATGAGGGGTTCCAAAAAGGTGAATTTAATACGCACTACCTCGAAAAATCATTCAAATTTAAACCAGATAAAGAATAGCAGGTTATCCTATGAATATTCCAGAAGATCTAAAATACACGCAGGAACATGAATGGGTTCGCGACAATGAAGACGGAACCGTAACAGTCGGTATTACCGATTTTGCTCAAAGTGAACTTGGGGATATTGTTTTTGTTGAACTTGAGCCTGCAGGATTCGAATTTGATAAAGATGAGGTTTTTGGAACAGTTGAGGCCGTAAAAACCGTATCTGAACTCTTTGCACCGGTAGGCGGAGAAATTCTTGAAGTCAATGAGGAGCTCGAGGATGATCCCGAGCTTGTCAACACCTCACCTTATAAAGATGGCTGGATGGCAACGATTAAAGTGTCCGACTCCAGTGAGCTCGAAACCCTTCTCACAGCCGAGGAGTACGAGGATGTCATTGATTAATTATTTTATTTTACTTGAATGAACAACTACACCGACGACTGGATTTTAATCCTCGATTTCGGTTCTCAATATACGCAGTTAATTGCCAGGAGAATTCGTGAACTGAATGTCTACTGCGAAATCGTCCCGTTCAATACTCCTCCGCTGGAATTTCAAGATACTCCACCCGCAGGCATTGTTCTCTCCGGCGGGCCCAGCAGCGTCTATGACGACGAGGCTCCAAAACTAAATCTTGACTACCTCGAGCTGAACGTTCCGATACTTGGAATTTGCTACGGGCTTCAATTTCTATCGCATACCTTGCACCCGGGCTCTGTTGAAAAAGCGGAAAAACGGGAGTTTGGCCGATCCACATTAATTGTAGACGATGACAGCGACCTGTTTAAGGGAATCAGCAAACGCTCCATCGCCTGGATGAGCCATGGAGATCATATACACGACCTTCCCGACTCGTATAAGATTATTGCTCATACAAGCAACGCACCTGTAGCAGCGGTGCGCCATAAACAGGGCAAGATATTTGGGGTGCAGTTCCATCCTGAAGTAGCTCATACGGAGGAGGGCTCCAAAATATTTCAAAATTTTGTCGAATCGATCTGTGGCTGCAGCAGAAGCTGGACCGCTGCCTCTTTTATTGAATCGCAGGTAAAAAGCATTCGCCGACAGGTTGGTAACGAAAATGTGCTCTGTGCACTCTCGGGTGGTGTCGACTCTACAGTCGTAGCAACGCTGCTTCATCAAGCCATTGGAAACCAACTGCAGTGTATCTTTGTCAACAACGGCCTGCTCAGGAAAAACGAATTTTCCAATGTGCTTGCTACCTACCAAGAGCATTTAAATCTTCCGGTAAAAGGTGTGGACGCCTCCGAAGAGTTCCTTCAAAATCTTCAGGGAATATCGGAACCGGAGGAGAAACGAAAAATCATCGGTACTACGTTTATTGACGTTTTTGAACGGGAAATGAAGGATGAGAAAGCCTACTCGTTTCTTGCCCAGGGCACGCTCTACCCCGACGTAATTGAAAGTATTTCGTTCAAAGGACCATCCGCTACGATCAAGTCGCATCACAATGTAGGCGGATTGCCTGAAAAAATGAATCTCGAACTTGTTGAACCGGTCCGCGAGCTTTTTAAGGATGAAGTTCGAAATGTGGGTCGAGAGCTGGGCATCCCTGAATCGTTTATCGGCCGCCACCCGTTTCCGGGCCCCGGTTTAAGCATCCGGATATTGGGAGAACTCTCTGCCGAAAGGCTCGATTTGCTCCGGGAGGCCGATCATATTTTTATTGAAGCACTCAGAGATCACGATCTCTATGATGAGGTATGGCAGGCTCTCGCTGTCCTTTTGCCGGTTCAATCGGTTGGCGTGATGGGAGACGAACGTACATACGAATTTGCCATAGCGCTTCGGGCTGTAACCAGCCGGGATGGGATGACGGCGGACTGGGCCCATCTGCCATATGAATTTTTAGCGAATGTCAGTAATAAAATTATCAATGAAGTACGCGGCATCAACCGTGTAGTCTATGATATTAGTTCTAAACCGCCATCAACCATTGAGTGGGAATAAAAGATGCAGAAGGTAATATGATGCTGCATCTTCGGCAGGGAAAAGAATGGAATACTGAAGAGGACATTGAGCATTTCACACCTCACTGCACCTCAACTTTCCTCCGGCCGGTGCTTATATTGCTTTCGGAACTTTTTTTCTGTTTCTCTATTCACCTGTGTAGAATTTAAAGCTACTCCAAAAAAATGAAACACGTTTATCTACTATTTTTCCTGTTATTGACTGCTGCAACTTCGGTACTCGCCCAGGATTTTGAGGAGGGACTGCAGCTATTCGAGGAGCAGAACTTTCGTGAGGCTGCTGAAATATTTACAGCGCTGGATGATGACCGCTCCCTTCTATTTGCTGGAAAAAGTTATTTTGGTCTGCAAGAGTACATGAGAGCCAACGAATATTTGTATGCTGTTGCCCGTCAAACCGGGGATGATCTGCTCCGGCAGGAGGCAAAGTACACGGTAGCCCTCTCCTATTTCCGGATGAAAAATCACGCGGGGAGCCTCGATATGCTACACGAAGTTATCAATAGTGAGAACAGGAGCAGAATACGGGTAGATGCACAGCAGATGTATCGCCAGATTATGAACTATCTCAGTATTAGTGAAAGGTATCAGGTTTTAAAAAACAGCCGCTACAGTCAGGTGGCACAAGATCTGGTTCGTTCCTCTTTCAACACCGTGCCTGGCATGCAGTATAATGCTCTGGTTGAAGGACTCCTGCAACGAACCATCAACAGTGAGCAGCAGAGCCGGCTGGCAAATGAACTTCGCGATACCTCCCGGGTCGGTTCCGGTTCCGCACAGTACACCTACCCCGAGCCGCCGGATGGAATGGTTTATAATATCGGCGTGATACTCCCGGCCGCAGATGGTGACAGCCGGTCTGATCTGATGGTTTCACGTAATCTTTATCTTGGAATGACAATGGCTGCAGAGGAGTTCAACTCTCAGCACGCAGAAAAAAAAGTGTTTCTTCAGTTCCTGAACTCCGGCAGTAACCCCGACTCTGCCGCAAGTGCATTTCAAAAACTTATCTTAAACCATCACGTTGATGCGGTAATCGGGCCTCTCTATTCTGAATCTGCAAAACGAGTAGCCGAACTTGCAGAAGAGCACAGCATCCCGATGATCGCACCGCTGGCTAATTCAGATGAAATCAACCTGAATTTCAACTATACGTTCCAGATGAACCCGACATTTGAAGTCCATGGCAGGAAAATGGCTCGCCATGCGGTTCAAACCCTTGGCCTTGACACTCTCGCCGTGATATCCCAGCGAGATGCACTTGGAACCTCCTCTGCCCGAAGTTTCAGACGTGAGGCCGAAAAACTCGGAGCCTTTATCTCATACTATATAGAAGAAGATTTTTCGGATTATGGATATGATCTCACAGAATTCACGAAGGTATTTACCACTGATTCGGTTGAAATCGCTGAAAATAACTTCATCAGTACAAAAGGAATCTACGCCCCATTTACCGGTCAAGCCGCAAACACACTGATCAACTTACTGCTGACCGATCTTGAAGTATTTGAAAGTGATATGACGATCATGGGTTCAGAAGAGTGGGAAAATGCCTCTCTTTCTACCTGGCAAGAACGAAATTTTGAAATTTACTACACCGAAGCCTTTGGGCAAACGGCGGACTCTGCCGCGGCCGAGTATATTCTCCGGGATTTTGAAACAAGATTCGGGGTTGAACCGGATCGCTTTGCTACATTAGGGTATGATGTAGGGTCATTTGTTTTTCAAAATTTAAACAGGGCCGGTAATCCCGTCTATCTACGGGAAGTTTTAAAAAACAGTACACGGTATGAGGGCTTGGAGTTAAGCATTTTTATGGACCAGCAGCGGATCAATCAGCATCTGTTTATTCGTCCGTTGACCCCGTCGGCAGAGAACCGTTTAGAATAAACAGCCAGGACCAACTTCGTAAACAAATACCCTGGTCTGCTCTAATTACCGGGCAGCGCTCCCTTTTCTTCCATCTCCCTCTTAATTCTATACTGTTCCCTCAGCCAGCTTCGCCAGTTTTCGCTGGAGCGCTTATGCTCTTCAAACGTGCGGTTAAATTCATGACTGCCATCCGGTTTGGCCACCATAAAAAGGTAATCGTGCTCTTCCGGTTCAAGAACAGCCCGTATCGATGCTTTATCTGGATTACTTATAGGCCCTGGCGGCAGGCCCGGGTTCAAGTACGTGTTATACGGATGATCGTACCGATAATCTTCAAAAAGTAACCGGCGTCTTTCCCCGAGCGCATAGAGTACCGTTGGATCGGCCTGGAGAAGCATATTTCTATTTAGTCGGTTAATATAAAGGCCGCTGATTCTTGGTTTTTCTTCCGGAAGCCGGGCCTCCCATTCCACGATCGATGCAAGTGTTATGATTTCATTCAGCGTAAACGGACTCGCATCAATCTCTTCAGAAAAGGGTTCCGCAACCTGCCGTTCAAATTCATTGTAAATTCTGCGCACGGTCTGCTCTGCCGGGCTTGTCCAGTAGAACTGGTAGGTGTTGGGCAACATCCGTCCAAATAACTGCCCCCCGGAAATTCCTGCCTGGACGGCTACAGATGAACTGTCGGTGAATTGTGCAGAAAACGATAGTGAATCAGCCTGCATTTGATTAGAGAGGCGTTCAGAAAACCGCGGAATATCGATACCTGAATGTACAACAACCCGTACCGGGTCCTGGATACCTTTCGCCATTCTTGAAAGCAAATCCTCGTAGGACACACCGCCGGTAATTACATATCGGCCGGCTCTGTACCTTTTCCATCCCAGCACGGAGGCAGCCCAAAGCAGCTCTTCCGGGTTGTAGCGAACGCCGAGCGAATCAAAGGCTTGAGTGAGATCTTCTGTTTCAAACCGGTTTTCAAGCAATAACACAGTTTCTTGCTCTGCAACTACAGCTTCGCTACTATACAGCCGGCTGTATCTTGAAGCAAAGACCAGCGTTGCAGTTAAAATAAATAGAATAAAAGCGGAAGATAGCTCCCGCAGTGAAGGGTAGTTCATTAACTTGATACCTGTGGTTTACAGACGTCTTCTCAACACTATGATGCCGTGAAAACACCTTACGAGCTTTAAATAGAAAGCATAGACTTTTAAGATAAAGCTAATTTTCAACGGGTAAAAAACGTATTGCAGATATACGTTACGCTTCCGGCATTAGCTTTCATGGACGGCGTAATGTATATGGCCATATTACCGCAGGCCATCTACCGTGCTATGCGCCTTTAGCTTTAAAAATGTCGATCATATTCCTGATATGCTCATTCAGCGGAAGGGAGATCAGTTCAGCTCCTGTTTTGATACTCTCGCGGGGTACATTTGCAGCAAATTTTTTGTCCTTCAGTTTCTTTGTGACAGATTTTACTTTCATATCTGAAAATCCATTTGGACGCATTAAAGAGACCGCCACCATAAAACCGCTAAGTTCATCACACGCGAACAGGTACCGCTCGATCTCTGCATCCGGCTGCCTGTTGGTTCGTTCCGGAGCATGCGCCTCTACCGCATCAATGATCTCCTGATCATATCCATGGTTAGGCAGAATTTTATCTACCGCCCGGCGCGGGTGCTCTTCAGGGTAAGCTTCCCAATCGATATCGTGAAGCAGGCCGGCCGTCCACCATCGATCTGTCACCTCCGCCGGTTTATTTAAGCGCGTTGCATACCCTTCCATTGCAACAGCCACCATTTCACAATGATGCCTCAGGCTATCTGATGATACATAGGATGTAAGAAGTTCCCGAGATTGTTCTCTGCTCTGCATTGTTTATCTCATTTCTGCTAAAATTTCAATGGCTTGCTTTCGATTATATTCAAAACTGAAATTCTTATAGTTGATAATATCAACGATTGTGCCGACGTAACAAAGTCCAACCGTAAACAGATAGAGAATACCCATCCCGATATGGCCGGCCACAAACCTGTGAATGCCGGCAATACCCACAATTCCAATGAGAGTTAATATCAAGAATAGCACCGGGTCTTTCCTTCGTGATCGGTATGCTGATTTGAACAGTTCAAGCTCCTCTTCCGGCATATCGTTAATAATGTTGCTAATATAGTGGAGTTCATCACCCTCAAGTTCAGGAAAATGGTTCATGGCTTGTTTCATAGGGAGTTGGATATAGCGTGATTTCTAACGTGTAGTGAAAATATTCTATGTAAAATGATTGCGGCACCGGGGATTCCAAACGGATGCATTCTGAACGATTCCAGGAATTCTCCTCTAAATAAAAGAGCCACTGACCGGCCAAATCCATCTCCCGGGCAGAACGAAAATCCAAGCATGTCAATAATACAGAAGGAAAATGCGTGTTCACTCGGGTCAATACTGACCATCATCAGCAGTGCAGCGACAAGTATACACCATTCAAAGTGTAAAAAAAAGAAATCTTGGAATGATTTACCTATTCTCATAGTATGATACTGTACATTTGACCCCAAAGAAATTTCATTATCACCCTACGGATGTTGTCTAAAAAAGTTTTCAGCTTATTTACATTTTCTTTTTATCTACTCCTGTGCGGCTCCTCATCCGCGCAAACCAGCTCTGATACTCTTCGGGCTGATCTTGAGCAGATTACAATTCAAGCCGCTTATTCACCTATTACAATCGGCAATGCGCCGATGGCGTTCAGTTACCGGCTTCGATCACAAGATGACCTGGGCTCACGAACGGCAGCCACTCTTGATGACCTGACCTTCAGCATTCCCGGAATTAATGTTCAAAATCGCGAGAATTATGCTCTCGGCGAGCGTCTCTCCATCAGGGGGCTCGGCTGGCGATCACCCTTTGGTGTGCGCGGCGTACAGGTCCTTCTTGACGATCTGCCGCTTACGGTAGCCGATGGGCAGAGTATTATGAATATGATTGACCCGGCGATGGTTCGCAGAATCGAACTGCTTCGCGGGCCCTCTGCCACTTTTTGGGGAAATTCCAGTGGCGGGGTGCTCTACCTCTCGACTGTTCCCAACCGGGATGATCCTTTCTTAAGCTTCAGAACCTATGGCGGCAGTTACGAAACCTTAAAGCAGGAGGTCCGGTTTAATCACTCATCAAAAGGCACACATCTGTACGGATACTCTACGCTCTTTCAAACAGACGGATACAGAGACCATAGTGCGGCTCAACTCTTCAGAGGGAGTCTGGGGCTGGACCAGGTTTTGAATGATAAGACACGAATTAAAATCAACGGGAACTACACAACTATGCCGAAAGCACAACATCCGGGTGCGTTGACCGAATCGATGCTTGAAAATTCGCCCCGCGAAGCTCGTCAAAATTTTGAGTCCAGCCGTGCGGGCAAGGAGTTTCAGCAGGCGATGGCGGGAGCGTCTGTTCTGCGTGAATTTGATTCCGGTATCATGGAATTTTCCCTACACGGAACGTACCGTGATCTTGAAAATCCGTTGCCATTTGGTTTCATCGGGCTTAAACGATTTGCCGGTGGAGCTCGCGGCACATACTCATTCAGCTCTCTTCCATTTGAGCTCGACACCGGTTTTGAACTAAAGATCCAACAGGATGACCGTCTCGAAACTAATATTATCAATGGAGAACGAGGCAATGATGTGATTGTTGAACAGACCGAAGATGTTAACAACCGGTCGATCTTTATGCGCTCCTCCATTCCGATATCCGACCGTTTGACGCTTAGCGGAGGTGCCCGGGCAGACTGGATTCGATACGAAAGTACCGATGACCTTGGAGAGGATTTGGAGGGAAACCGCGAATTCTTCTCCCTAAATCCAAGTGCAGGGATAAGCTACCGTTTTGGATCATCACAGATGTTTGCAAACTTCAGCACATCGTTTGAAACCCCAACCACCACGGAGCTGGTAAACCGTCCCGGGGGCGGCAACGGATTTAATCAGAACGTAGACCCGGAAAAAGCGATAAGTCTTGAAGCCGGCATCAGAGGAAGCTTACAATCCCTCAATGGCAGGTATGATGTCACCGTTTACCGGATGCAGGTTGAAGATATTTTGCTTGGATTTCAAACCGAAACGGGTGGCCCTGTCTTTTTTAGAAACGAGGGTGAAACGAATCATTATGGAATAGAATCTTCTATTCGGTTCAATCCGGATCCACTCTATTCACTTGACCTAATGGCCAATGTGCTTCGTGCTGCTTTTAACGGCGGAGAGTTTGACGGCAACAATCTTCCGGGTGTACCTACATTTAAAGTCGGGGCCATTGCAACTCTTCGTCCCGGCTCACAAATCGTGTCCGCTGACTTCAGATTTACAGATCGCTACGCAGCTGACAGCGCAAATGAAAACTGGACCGATAGCTTCTTAGTGACAAATCTTCGCTGGAGCACTACCCCCCTGACACTTGGCGATAAACTATCCCTGAAACCGTTTGTTAATCTTACGAATATTTTCGATACCCGCTACGCAACATCGGTTAACATCAACGCATTTGGTGGTTTCTTTTTTGAACCGGGGGCGGCCCGCTCCTTTAATGGTGGATTTAAATTAACATTCCAATAAACGAGGAGCCATATCTATCTATTTGATATTTAACCTTTTTCCGTATTAGGTCGATACATTCTAAAACATCATTAAGACAGAATCAGATTTTTTCGAGAGATCTGTAACAAATTGCCAGTAAATTACTCTTGTTAGAGAGTTTGATGAATTGAATGCCGTTTAGATGGTTTTTAATGATCAAAAATCATTCGTTTAACACATAGAATCTATGCTTAAGCATATCTTCTTGCTACTTGTTCTTATCTTCTGCTACTTTTTGTGGGAGCAGCGTCCGGTTAAATACGGGCCCGGTGTTATGGTTAACTCACAGCCCAACGTTGAAGCGGTAAACCGTACTGCCACCTTTGATATTAAAGACGCCACTCTAATTCCAAAATACCATATTGAGGGCACAATCAGGGTAATCGCCAAAAAAAGCTATTGGTTCGACAATAAAAGGCATATTGCACCAACGGATCTCGTTCTGGGCTGGAATCGTATGTCAGACGACAAACTGCTACGTAAGCTTCTGATAACAATCGATGACCGGTCCTATGATGTCCAAATGGCCAAGCCACCCTCTATGCGTGGCACCATTCATGAATATGTACTCATGGCTCATGCCATACCGGCAACAGAACGAATTCGTGAGAAACTGGCAACTGTCCGCCGCGGTCAGTTAATCTCCTTTTCCGGGTTCATTGTGGATGTCCGGACCAAAGATGAGAAAAGCTGGGTCTCCCCCGTTCGGGATGGAAAACCGGCCGTTCGATCAGCACAGTGGATCTGGATAGAACATTTATTTTTCGAGGAGCCCTCCACTATTCAAAGCTCAGAAGCAACCCGTTAAATTTACATTTTTTCTATTCATCAGCTGCCGCGGTCCCTCCATATTTTCATTTTATTCATTGAATATTGACTTTTTTAAAAAAAACACCCGTCAATATTAAGATTGATTATTGCTAAAAAGAATTTTAGAAACTATTTTAGATGCGATGGTTATGGTTCACTTAGTGAATCAGGCTGTTGTAAACTATCACTGGGAACATAAGATGGGAAATTAAAAATGGAAGAAGTTAGGGAAGTAGGAACAGTTAAGTGGTTTCATAACGGTAAAGGATACGGATTCATCACGCGGGAAGATGGGGAAGATGTATTTGTACACTATTCTGAAATTCAGACAGATGGATTTAGAAAACTGGCTGAAGGCCAAAAAGTGGAATTTACCATTGCCGAGGGAGAAAAAGGTCTTCAAGCACGGGAAGTAATTGAGCTGCAATAATTTATTTATAACGAGAGCGTGTTCGTTGCGCTCTCTCATCTACTCTTATGCAGTGGCTTAAACAGATTATCGTTGATCTGCTTGCGATAGTGGTCATTGCACTTGCGGTGTTTTACGACGCCAGCTATCTCTCGTACGTAGTTTATATCTATACCGCACTGCTTGTTATAGCACGTCTGTTTGCGTTGTTCAGCGAAAACTTCAATGCCATTACAAAAAAGAACGTATCAGAAGCTCCGCTGTGGGTTTATCATCTGATCTATGGAATCACAGTGCTGCTGTTAGGTATTGGTGGATGGTATATCACGGCTGGTGGCTGGATCTTTATCTGGATTGCAGCTTCTATTGTCCATAAACGTTCCATTTGATCAATAGAATATTGTTGATTTTTAAAAATATATATCTACACATGATACAACCAATTTCCAGATGAAAGCAGATCATTCGTTTCTACCATTTTACATCGGATTTTTTCTTTTAATAGCGTCTGGCTGTTCAAATTCATTCTTAGCAGAAGTTGACAGAATACCTACCCAGAGTTTTAACGGCCAGGTTGCTGATGCAACAACCGGAACCCCGATTGAGGGTGCTACTCTATATTTGAATGAAACAGAATTTAGAGGTGAAACGGATAAAAACGGCCACGTTGACATCGAGCATCTACCTGAAGGTATCTACGAAATATTGATTCTGGCCCCCGGCTACTACAATCACTACGAAAACGTGCATTTGTATGACGGGATGACGAATGACAAGGAGAGATCGCGTTTCGAACTGGTATCGGTGGATAGCCATTTAAATAATCTGCCCGATAATCCGGAGAAAGCCGTTCAGGTTCTTCAGGAACGTGTACGGACTCTTCGAAGGCAGCTGTCCAGAAACGATTTTAC
>JAAAOB010000067.1 GCA_009909035.1 Bacteroidota bacterium | reverse complement strand
GGCTATTATAGGAGTGATTCCCGTCATGCTCATAACAGGAACAACATTCAATATGCAGAGCATTATGGGGGTGATAATGCTTATCGGGATTGTGGTGAACAATGCGATTGTGCTGGTAGATTATATCAACCTGATGAGGCGGAATGAAACCCTCAGTGTTTTTGAAGCAGTGGTTCAATCCGGCAGGCTGAGGCTTCGCCCTATTTTAATGACGACTCTGACAACCGTACTTGGGCTTCTGCCACTCTCCTTTGGTTGGGGAGCCGGTGGGGAGATACAGGCATCTCTCGCTCGGGTTGTGATTGGCGGATTGACAGCCTCGACCCTAATCACGCTGGTGTTGATACCCGTGGTTTACGTTACGGCCGACAACATGAAGGTGTTTATTTTAGAGAAAAAGGCTTCTCTGCTGAACACCCCTTCATCAGTAGAGCCTGCTGCACAGTAGACCTGTTTTATGTAGCAGGTCAGGTTGTGGAACGGCAATAACGGCCCGGATTAGATGTTTTAAATAGCAGAGTTCGGGTCCTTTTTCATCGATATAACATCCAATGGATGGGAAACGGCAAAAATTTTAAACCAAAACAGGCTGACGGACTGGTCCAAATGAAGCTTCTACTCATCTCAATGTTTGGCATTGCAGCTGCAATTATACAACCGGCCCCGGCGACCGGTCAACAGGCAGATTCCGTGCAGGTAAACGTCTCTGACGACAGCTTCCTGATCATTAAAGGGTCGTCTACACTTCATAACTGGGAGGTGGAGGCTACGTCGTTCCAGCTTTTCTTTACTGTTCCGGATGATTGGTTCCTGAATTCGTCCGCCTGGAGTGGGTCCGAGGTTCAACTGCTGGAGCTTGAGGTTCCGGTTGCTGACCTTGATGGCGGCCGGGGAAAGATGAATCGTGATCTCAGGGAAGCACTACGATTTGACGAGCATAAACAGATCCGGTTTGTATGGGATACGATGACATTAACCGGCCCGGAAGCAGGCCGGAAACACGCAAAAGTATCAGGTTCACTTACAATCGCAGGAGTTACGCGGGAGATCTCTTTTGAGGCCGACATGGCTCTGAACAGGGATGGCAACATCCGCGTTGAGGGGAGTGTGGATATTGATATGACGGATTATAATGTAGATCCTCCCAAAGCGCTGTTTGGAGCTATTCGTACGAGTAAAGATGTGGTTCTGGAGTACGATCTCGAGCTGGAGAAAAAGGATTTGCCTTCTGCAAGTCAATGATATAGAGGCAACATGAAACTGTTCGTGGGGAGAGCAGACAAGTGTTTGCCTGAGTACATGCAGGGTGAGAAGTAAGGCAGTTATGTTTTATGATTAAGGAACTACAGGAAACTTTGTGGGTACAGCATAGTTCGTGCACCTCAACTATTTTCTCTCCTGATACTTTTTGGCGTCAAAAAGTATCCAAAAATCGCCAGGCTGTCGAATTGCTCGCTCGGAGGTTATGCTTCGCTATGGGATGTAAATAGCAATGGTCCATATCTCTCATTGCGTGCAATCAACGATCGATCCGGTAGGCTATTTACAAGCAATCCCATACGCTCCACAGAACCTGCCCGCCTCGCTCCCAATTCCAAGGCTGGTAAATTCGGAAATTGCAAACGGTTTCAAATCCATTACAAAGGTTAGGAGACAATTGAGCCCGAGAACGATGACGGATGTTGGGAATCTGGAGTTACGAGTGGACCTACCTTCTACTATTTCAGGGTGAGAGGGGTCAATGTTCTAGTTACGTTGTTTGTTTATCTACAAGGTTTTTGGTAGAGCCATGATTAATAGCTTTCAAAAGATATCGCGTTTTATAACTCCTTTACAAATCAAATATCCTTTGTGTAAGTAATATACAATGGATAGTTTGTGAACGCTAAGCAACCAGTTATCCATATAACATTAATTATTGAGCAGATGCCAAAAAAAATAGGCTCGCTTACACTATATTCGGTAGATGATCTGCATGAACTGCTGGGAATGAGTAAAATGACGATCCGGGCCTATCTGCGGGAAGGGCGTCTGAGGGGAAAAAAACTTGGAGTGCAGTGGTACGTTACTGAAGAGGCCATCCGCGACTATTTTGAAGAGCCGGCGGAAGAGCAGAAGCAGAAAAAAAGGCAGCTGAAATATATCGTTCAGGGAGTAAACGACTTGGTGAGTGAAACAGAAGAGTGTTCAACCGTTAGTGAGACCCTGGAAGTATTGAGCAACCAGGCCATTCTCAGCCTGTTTCAAGTCAAAATTGTTGATTCGGACACTGGAGAGGTACTTGAGCTGATAAAAGCTCGGGATTTTATTGAACGGAATAATTGACATTATGCACACGACATCCAATCAACCAAGGTTCGGAGACCACGCGTGAAAAAAACAATGCTCGACATTATTGAATTTGGCAGTGACCCGGAGGATGTCTTCTACTGCCTGGTAGACAAATCCGTGAGCCCGGATGGCCTGGATGTGGACAGTCTTAAAATAAGCAATCCCCGAAACTTCGATGATGTGCTAAGACAAAGCGGTTGCCTGATGATGTTGACGGGCGTGGAGGTCCGGGAGCTGATCCAGCGGGGAGATCTCGATGAGGATAACATCCACCAGTCGCTGGTTCGGCTGGCCAAAGCCGAGGGCTTTCTTACGTGAATGAGACCGGGAACGGACCGTTTTTCTCCCACCAGAGACGCGCTTTCACAATAGAGCATATGGTCTTGGCATCGGAGATCTCACCGGATTCAATCATACGGAGTGCCTGTGAAAACGAAACACGAAAATTCAGCACAAATTCATCGGTATCAACATTTTTCGCCTCTTCGGTTAGTCCCCAGGCAACGAACACAAAGATTTCTTCATCGGCGTAACCAATAGCCGGATAAAATGATCCGGCACCCGATATAGAAGAACATCGGATGCCGGTCTCCTCTAAAAGTTCGCGTTTTGCCGTGGCACGCGGTGTTTCCCCTTCATCCAGTTTTCCGGCAGGAACTTCGATAAAAATTTTTTTGGGAGGATATCTATATTGTTTCAGAAGCATAATTGTGCCATCTTCAAAAACAGGAACTACTGAACTGGCACCGGGATGGTTGATCCAGTCTCTCGAAGAGGTGCTTCCATCCGGAAGACGAACATCATCAACGAAAACTTTAAGCAACGGGCCGTCGTAGACTTGCCTGGACGAAAGCTTCTTTTCAGATAGCTGAGAGGAAGATTCAGGAAAAGGGTCGGTTTTGCTTTGAGACATCTGTAATTTTTAAGGTGTGAAGATAGAAGAATTAAATAAAAAAACTGTTCACTCCATGAAGGAAGTGATTAATGTTGATGGAAAGAAGGTATTGGTTAGGAACGACATATTCACCTGGTCAAACCTCATTTCTTTAACGCGCGTGTTGGTGACACTGCCGATTATTTATCTTCATTACCAGAATAACAGGGAGATTACGCTGCTGGTGACGGTACTCATTCTCTATGGGGCGATATCCGATTATCTTGACGGACTTGTGGCAAGAAAGAGAAATGAGATCTCAGAACTTGGAAAGATTCTTGACCCGGTTGCAGATAAAGTAATGGCCTTTTTCCTGTTTCTATATACGGTTTGGCTGGGATGGATCCCGGTATGGTTTTTTGCGATCGGTGTCGTGAGGGATATCTGTATCATGGTGGGGTCAGGATACATCAAATCAAAACGCGGGAAAGTGGCGATGTCTACCATGTCCGGGAAACTATCGGTCAATATTCTTGCCCTTTATTGGATCTCGGTCTTTTTCTTTCGGGAAGCCGCCATGGTTCATTCGGTTTTAATGTTAGCATCACTGGCCATGATGGCGATTTCGTTTGTACATTACTTTTATCGCTACAAAATGATTTTAGACGGGGCTGAATTTAATTAAACATACTGCTATGGGAATTTTTGAAAAATTAGGGTTAAAAAAAGAAGAAAAACTCGAAAAAGGAGTAGAAAAAAGCCGGGATGGCCTGCTTGGCAAGCTGGGAAAGGCTTTTGTTGGCAAAGATAAAGTGGATGCCGCCACACTGGATGATCTGGAGGATATTTTAATCACCTCGGATGTGGGGGTAAAAACCACCATTGAAATCATAAACAGGATCGAGGCACGTGTAGCCCGTGATAAATTTATAACGCAAGGAGACCTGCAGGCCATACTGCGCGAAGAAATTTCAGGGTTGCTGATTGAAAATAGCCCGGACCGACCCGCAGAGTTTACGGCTGATTTTGATAAAAAACCGCACATTGTCCTGGTGGTGGGTGTGAATGGTGTTGGTAAAACTACGAGTATTGGAAAGCTGGCTTACCTTTATAAAAAAGCAGGCAAAGATGTAGTGCTCGGCGCTGCGGATACATTTCGAGCGGCCGCTGTTGACCAGCTTGAAATATGGAGTGAACGCGCCGGAGTTCCGCTTATACAGCAAGGGCAAAACGCGGATCCGGCAGCGGTTGCATACGATACGGTTTCCTCAGCGGTAGCAAAAAAATCCGATATCGCCTTTATTGATACAGCCGGCAGGCTTCATAATAAAACCTCCCTTATGAATGAGCTCGGAAAGATTAAACGGGTTATGGGAAAAGTAGTGGAGGGGGCACCCCACGAAATTCTGCTTGTCCTTGACGCTTCCACGGGCCAGAACGCGATGCAGCAGGCCCGGGCCTTCACAGATGTTGTGGATATTACGGGGCTCATTCTCACCAAGCTTGATGGTACGGCCAAGGGCGGCATCGTCATTGGCATATCCAATGAACTACAGGTACCTGTGAAATATATCGGTGTGGGTGAACAGATTGAGGACCTTCAAATATTTGAAAAAACAGCCTTTGTGAATGCTCTTTTTGGGAAAAATGGATAATGGGCTTTATTTATTGAAGTCTGTTTCTTAAAATACCGATTATCTACGATTGCAGATGTCATGAGTATACGGTCATCGATGCATCGTGAGTTGATTGCGTACTACGCATGTTGAGACAAATTATGCGATTGGGGTTCGCTTTTCGCCGAGACACCTGGTGGTGATACCGTATGTAGAAACGGTAAGGGCGCTTCTTGCAATAAAAAAAGGAAAAACTACATTCGGATGGTCACTTTGCTCAAAAAAGCCGGTATTGCTTTGCTCATACTGCAATTGGTTCTCTCCGCTCCGCTCCTGGGGCAATCGTCGGATCAGCTGCAACAATCAATTGATGAAGCTGAAACTGCTGTAAATGAGGGTAGTTTTGGAAAGGCAAAACAAATTTTAAATGAAGCGGAGAAAGAGAGCTGTGGTACGGCTAACAGAACAAATATATGCTACGATGCTAAATTCCTGTTGGCGGCAATTGAACGCATGGAAGGCAGCTTTGAAGTGGCCATAGAGCTGTTGGATGATCTTGAAGCCTACGTTCAGCAGACATTTCCTAAAGATGCATTTAAGCTTATTAAGGTCTATAGAGAACGACTGCTGGTTGAGTTGAACGATGTGGATTTAGAGGAGGCCTCTATATGGTCAGACCGTATTCTCGAGGCCGCTAACGCGCCGGGAGTGGAGGGCAAAGCCGCTGCTACCGCATACCTTGCCGTTGCCGATTACGAAGACGCAGCCGGAAATTACCGTAAGGCTATTGAGTTCTATAAACGTTCGATCCGTGCTGCCAAAGAGACGAATAACCCGGGCGATGTTGAGGTGCTGCTTATCAATGCGCACAACAATCTTGGGATAGCCTACAGGGGAGCCGGAGAGTTAGATAAGGCGATGGAACAGTACCAGATGAACCTGGAGCTTGCGCAAAACGTACATGGCGAGGAGCACATCGAAGTGGCTTCAGCCTACAATAATATTGGAACAATATTTTATCTAAAACAAGATATCGGGCAGGCGGCTGAATATTTTGCGAAAACGGCCGCAATTATTGAAGGGATCTTTGGGCCTGACCACCAAAGACTCGGCGCATCACTGAATAATGCCGGCCTGTCGTACTATGCAATGGAAGAGTATGAAAAAGCTGCGGAGTTTTTGGAAAGGGCACAGCGTGTTAAAGAGGCTAATTTAGGGATGAATCACCCCGAAACGGCCATTGGATATACCAATCTGGCGTCGATCTATATTCAAAATGGAGATTATGAAGCTGCAGAACAAAATTACCTTCGGTCAATTTCCGTCAGGGAGAACAGTTATGGCAAAAACCATCCGGATCTTGTAAAAACCAAAATAGAGCTGGGTAAACTCTACCTCAATCATCTAAATTCTACTGAAAAAGCACGCAAGAGCTTTGAGTCGGCGCTTGCAATAAGCCTTGACCGACTGAGGGAAACACACCCCGTAGTGGCGGACGTCTATCTGCTTATCGGGAATACCAACTACAAGGAGAAACGCTTTAAAGAGGCACTTTCGAAATATAAAGACGCAATGAGTCTGCTGTACGGAGATTACTCCCTGGATGATGAACCGGATATGGACCGGCCGATGTCCGATCCCATCAAACTGGTGCAGGTGTTGCAGGCAAAAGCAAGGGTATACACAGAACGTACAAACGGGTTCGAGAAAGAGTCCTACCACAAGGCATACCGGGCCATGGTATGGGCTTCAGAAATTGTAGATGTCTTACAGCATTCATATAAACATGAGGCGTCCAAGCTGCGGCTGGTAGACCAAAATTACTCGATATTTACCAACGCTGTAGAAATTCTTGCGGAATTTTACAAAGCAACAGACGATGATCGGTACCTGGCGCAAATGTTTGAATTTATCGAAAAAAGCCGGTCCCGAATTGCCCTTGAACTCCTTCAGGATGTTTCGGCGCGATCATTTGCCGGCGTGCCCACAGAAATTATTGAGAAAGAGGAGGCTCTGAGTAGTGAGATTTCTCGTCTGCAAAAAAAGGTGTACAACGAGCAACAAAAGGTAGAAAATCTTGACAACGGGCGAATCTTAACTTTGCAGGACTCCGTATTTGCCAAAAAAAGGGAACACGAGGAGTTCATTAACGAGCTTGAACAGGACTACCCGCTCTATTTTGAACTGAAATATGAAAAATCCGTCGTCTCTCTTCAGGAGGCACAGTCTCTGCTGAAGGGCAAAGAAACACTGGTTAGCTATGTGATCGGTACAGATCGGATGTATGCGTTTGTGGTAAACCCGGGAAGTGCAGATGTCGTAGATCTTGGCAGGCCGGACGACATCATCGCTCATATAAGCGGTTTGCGAGACCACATCACAAATAACAATAGTGAAAACTACCTTCAATCGGCTCACATAATTTATGAACGTATTGTTAAGCCTGTTGAACCGCATATAACCGGCGAGTCTGTCTTAATCATGGCTGACCAGAGCATGCACTATCTGCCGTTTGAAGTCTTATTGACCCATAAAGCGACTCAGGCGGCATTCGACAAGCTGCCGTACTTATTAAAAGAGTATACGATTAGTTATGTACCTTCAGCCACGCTTCTGAAAATTATGGACGAACGGCGACCGGACAACCCGCGTAATTTGCTGGCTGTTGCCCCATTTAGCAATGATATCGTTCGCCCCGATGCCGAACAAAGCAGGGTTCAGTATGCGAGCACGGTGGAGCCATTGCTGCTCACCAAATATGAAACCCAGTCTATTTCAGACCTGTTCACAGAAAAAAGATCATGGGGGGAATACATGAGTCCCCAGCGGGTAAAATTACTTACCGGCCCGGAAGCAACAGTAGAAGAGTTTAAAGCCGTTGACGTAGAAAACTATAACTACATTCATTTTGCCACTCACGCCTTCGTAAATGAGGAGGAACCGAAATATTCGGGCATTATGATGTACCCGGATGCAGATGAGTCCGGCATATCGTACGTCAGCGATATTTACGCAATGAATTTTAATGCAGATCTCGTTGTCCTGGGTGCCTGCGAAACCGGGCTTGGGTCGGTCTACCGCGGAGAGGGATTGATTGGGTTTACGCGGGCCTTTATCTATGCGGGTGTATCAAACCTGGTTGTGTCGATGTGGAAGGTGAACGATCAGCCGACAACCTACCTGATGATTGACTTCTACGATTATATACGCGATGGATACGGCTATAGCGAAGCTCTTCGGCAAGCCAAACTCAATACATTAAAAAAACCGAATATGTCAAACCCCATACATTGGGCGGCATTTATTTTAACAGGGCGCTAAGTAACGCCCAATCGTCATCACGATTCCATCACATTAGACTACCTGTTGTGCAGGCGCAGTTTTTTTAAAGTCCGGCAGACTATCGCGGCATCTCTCGTGTGATATTGATGAACATTTCGTTATCAACCTCAGGCCGGCCGTCATAATTGGCCACCTCAATCGTGGATCTGTATATCAATTCAATCACGCGGGCGTACTTCTCGAATTCAATGTCATGGATTTCGTCACCGGGCCGGTGATAATCTTCATGCAGGCCGGTAAAAAAGAAGACAAACGGCACGTTCAAACGCCCGAGGTTCCAGTGGTCGCTCCTTCGGTAAAACTGGTTGGAATCGGTTAGATCGTTGTATTTTCTGTCCAGGCGCATACTCACGGATTGATCGTTGGCCGCGGAAACCAGGCTGTCGAGTTCTGATGAGATGATTTCGCCCCCGATCAGGTATACATAGTTGGTTGTGCCGGCCTCGGAATTCTCGGTGTCGCTTCGTCCAATCATGTCGGCATTGAACGCAGTCACGGTTTGATCCACGGGGTGAACGGGGTGATCGGAGTAGTAGCGCGAGCCAAGCAGGCCCTTTTCTTCGGCACTAACGTGCAAAAATATCAGGCTTCTGTCGAGTCCAAGGCCGTCATCTTTTGCGTTCTGAATCATCTCGGCAATGGCCATCAGTCCAACGGTGCCGCTGCCGTTGTCATCCGCCCCATTATTTATCATATCCCCGGTGTCATCGGGAGCAGAGAGCCCGATGTGATCGTAGTGAGCCATCAGAACGATCGCTTCATCTTTCAGCTCGGGATCACTGCCTTCAATGTAGGCAACAACATTGTTGGCCTCTACCTCTGTGGTTCCGTCGTAGGGTGTGTAGTCTAACCGGAAGGATGTGGGCCGGGGCGAAAAATCGGAGATGGACGAGGTGAGCTCTGTTCGCAGATCGCTAAGCTCATCGGCTGACTGCAGCCCAAGTATTTCAGCGGCAAGGCGGGGGTTGATTTCAGTGTACGATTTTGGAAATCCCCGCTGACCTTGTGAATCATCGAGATACTGAAGGCGCATATTTTCCGGCTGCCCGAGAAGGCGTGCATTTAG
>JAAAOB010000058.1 GCA_009909035.1 Bacteroidota bacterium | reverse complement strand
AAGTTTTTGCAAAAACCCGACATCCGTGGGCAGAGAAGAGACAAGATACACCGGCATTCCTTTTTGAACCAGGGTGAGTAGCTTGTGAAGAGTTCCGGGGGATTCATTCAGAAGCACAACCGCATCCGCAGCTGGATTCTGTAAATCGGTGGTGAGCGTTACTTCAGTTACAGAGAGTTTCTTCCTCAAATATTTTTCCCACTGCTTTCCTCTGATTTTATCACCTGCAACCAACAGTTTCATACGCTACACCAATCGTTCACGAAAAATAAGGGCGCAATTCTATATCGACTGAAGTCATTTATTGCGGGTTCAGCTCGTCGCGTCCCTGTCTATCCACAATCTTGATAAAAATCGCGAATAGCGCAACATCGATCTCCTGACGGGATTCCGGGTGAAAGCTCTTTCGAAACGAGATCGGAATCGTCAGACGATATCTTCAGGTTCAACTCAGTACGCCCAGTTCTGCGTAGCTGCTGCTGGATGTTGAAAAATATGTAGTATGATACATCTACTCGACTGGTAGACCAGAACGTAGCGGAAGAGATGAATATATTCAGTTGATCAATCGGGCATTATGAGTGCAAGAATAAAGTAAAAAAGCACCATTGTGCCAAAAGATGTGAATATGAGAATGAGGTAGATGATGCGTATAAATGTAGGATCCCATCCAAGATATTCTCCAATGCCACCACAGACGCCGGCGAGCATTTTATTTGTACGTGATTTTTTGAGCTTAGCTGCCATAAATGTCCTTCTGATCAGTTTATAACCGGTGTTAGCACTATGCTACGGAAAATATTCCAAACTGTTTCAAATTAATTTAAGATTAAAGAACAAGTGGAAGGCTTTTATGCTGGAAGTAAATTATAAAAAAGATGGGGTTGTGGTTCTCCAAATAAAAAAAAAGCAGAGCATTTCAAGCTCCGCTTTTTTAAGAGGTTAGTTACAACTGATAAATCTGTATCGTTTAGTGAATAACACGCTTTAGTTGAATTCCGGATTTGCCGGATTCAAGTTGCCGATGTCCCGTAAGAGTTGCAGGCTCTATAACTGATCCCTCTGGCTTCTCAAAATGTCCATAACCATGGACAATCAAACTGCCTTTCGGCGCAGAAATATCGTTTGAGCTGGTCTGCCCGTCCGTTTCGCCATTCTGAAGGCGAAAGACTACCGGCAGGGAGTATTGAACCCTAACGGGCTGGCCGCGCTGTATGCCTGGTTTAAATTTGGCCTGTTTTACAGCCCTCAACGCCTCTTCGTCTGCTCCTCCTCCAATGCCGCGAATCACCTTTGGCCGTTCAACTTCGCCCTGTTCATTGACAATAAATTGAACGTACACACGGCCTTCAATTCCTGCACGCCGGGCCATTTCAGGATATCTTATGTTTTTTTGGATCGATGCAAGGCCGCCAATGAGTTCCGGCATCTCTTCTACTACAACAAAGAAGTCATCCGCCTCTTGATCCGACGCACTGTTTTCAGCCAGATCGGCAATCGATCTGTCCGCATTCATTCCAAGGGCCGATAGCGTCGTATTATATGACTCAACATCAGGATTGGTTTTCACCAGGATGGCGCCTTCAGCCGCTCGTTCGCCAAACTGTTTTTCTGCGGCGTCACCAGTCAGAATTTCGATCTCTTTAATGTACTCAGGTGTCATCTCGTTTAGTTGGGAAAGAGCTTTTTCATGGCGCTCGGTCTGTCCTTCTTCTCCCAGGATTATGATAATCTGGTGATACCCCCGTTCACCGGTACGATCGACATCGGTCATGAGATCAAGCTCTTCCTCGTCAAAAACAGCCTGCGTCTGAAAATCGGTACACGCCATGGCCAGTGTCAGGGTGAGCAGAAGTGTGGCAAGCATCGTATGAGCGGCCGGTTTGGGAAAGTTGCCGGTTACGGGCTGTTTTGCGATTCGTTCGATACGTTCTTTTAAACTGGATGATTTTTGTGCCATATTTACTGAGATTTGACGGTTAATGTTAGACATTGGTAGCAGCTCAAATAAAAGAGATGCATATTGCTGCCTGGAAACGCTGCTGTCGGATACAATCATACTATCGCAGCGCATTTCCCGGTATTCAACAAGTTGATTTGCCAGCATATGAATCAGCGGATGAAACCAAAAAATGGATTGTATTGCTGATGTCAGAAGGTGGGTTGCAAAATCGTGATTCTGGATGTGGGTAAGCTCATGGCGTATTGCAAGGTTTAATTTAGACGCATCATTTATCAACGATCGCGGAACCAGAATAACCGGCCGGAATACGCCAAACGTTACGGGAACAATATCCGTAGTTGTGAAGCCGATGGAAATGGATTTACCGGTGGAGTTCAACACGGTCCTGTTTTTGTTGGAGAGCTGGTTCATGTTGGAGAGGCGCGTCAAGGGGAGCTTTTTTGCCAGGAGTTGCAAAAGAAACCACTGACGCAGCCGGTCGGTAAGAAACCACATCAGGCCGGCTATGTAGAGAGTTCCTGCAAACAGAAACGACAGATCTAAGAGTGTTGGAAACGGTATGGCCGCCGACGCGGAGATCCCGACCTCAAGGGGCGATGTAACCGATAGCACCTTTAACGAACTGGCCTGTGCACCCATCGCTGTCAGCATGGTTGATAGCTGGTCTACTCCCCAGGCAGACAGCAGACCAAGCGGCAGACTGATGACAAGGGCTATGCGCAGATGGTACTGAACCTGGACATGGAGCCTCTCCGCCCTGTGAAGCAGTGCTGCTGCAATACCAGCCACTGAACTCCAAATGAGTATCGGCAGCCAGGTAAATTCAAGCAGGGATTGAACCAGTTCGCTTATGTGTTGCATCCAGAGTTCCATATCAGTCCTCTATCGAATTGATCAGGTTTTTGATTTCCCGGCGTTCTTTCTCGGTCAAATTTTCGCTCTTCACAAGAGTCTGTACAAGGTCCCTGGCTGATCCTTTAAAAACCTTATCTACAATACCGTCAACCAGGTTGTACTGAACATCAGAAGGTTCAATTGCAGCACTATAAATATAGCTGATACCTTCTTTCCTGTACTTGAGAAACCCTTTATCTGCAAGATTTTTCATAACGGTCATAATCGTGGTGTAGGCTACTTTTCGGTTCTCAAGAATACGGTCCCGAACATCAGATACCGAAGCTTCCCCAAGTTTCCACACATGGTGAAGAACTTCCATTTCAGTTTCGCCGAGTGGTGTTAGTGATTTTCTCATAGAGCAGACGTTTATTTTAAGATTGTAGTACTAATAACTTAGTATAAACTGAGAAAGTCAAACAGGATTTTAAAAATAAATGAAAGGAACGGCTCTTACCCGCTTCACAGTTGTAGCAGGGTACATCATTTATCACAACAGCTAATAGAACAAACACAATGCCAAGGGAATATCTGACAAGTATTGACGAAACGATTCCGAGGGTTCATCCCCATAATTTTAACAAAGCGGTGTTTATACTACACGATCAGCTGAATCTGGGCGCCTGGCCGGAGTGGATTCGGCAGGAAAAACCGCTGCTAATTTTTATTGAGAGCCGTAAGAAAGGGGAGGAGCTGCCGCATCACAAGATAAAAGCAGCGTATGTTCTAAGTTCCATGCGTCATTTTGCTTTGAGCTGCCATGAAAACGGGTACCCGGTGATGTATCACTCAACGACAGGACATTTTGATGACGGGTTGAAGGAGCTGATTGACCTCAATCAGACCTCCCTTTATTATATGAAGCCGTCGGAGTGGGATACGCGCCAACGGCTGCAAAACTACAGGCAGCAGGCGGGGACTGACCGGGTCCGCGAGATTCCAAACCGCTTCTTTTTTGCTGACCCTGAGGAGTGGAAAGATAAGATTGAACCGGGATACCGAATGGAGTACTTCTACCGCGATATGCGCCGTAAAACCGGATACCTCATGGATGGGGATCAGCCGGCGGGTGGTGAATGGAATTATGATGATCAAAACCGGGAGTCGCTGCCGAAAAACCACCCGGTGCCGGACATCCCTGTGGTTGAACCGGATGATGTTACAAAGGAGGTAATGGAAATGGTAAGCGATTATTTTCCGGATCATTTTGGCGAATTTCACTCCTTTCCGTACGCAGTGACGCGTCATGATGCACTCCGGCTGCTGGATGACTTTATTGACAACCGGCTGGATGAATTCGGGCCGTACGAGGATGCCCTAAAAACCGGCGATCACAAACTGTTCCACTCCCAGCTCTCCCTATACATGAATAATGGTCTGCTAACCCCAAGAGAAGTGTGTGAAAAAGCGCTGCATGCCTACCATACCGATGATGCCCGTCTAAATTCCGTGGAGGGGTTTATTCGGCAAATACTGGGCTGGCGGGAATTTATCCGCATCTATTACGAGGCTATGATGCCGGATGTGCGGGAGGCTAACCACTTTGGGTTTGAAAACAAGCTGCCGGAGATGTATTGGAGCGGGGACACAAAAATGAGATGCATGGAAGAAAGCATCAAACCAGTGATTTCTGAGGGATACTCGCACCACATTCAGCGCCTGATGATTTTAAGCAATTTTAGTAATCTTACGGAAACAGACCCCCGGGAATTGAACAAGTGGTTCTGGTTCGCCTACGTGGATGCCTACGAATGGGTTGAACTGCCGAATGTGCTGGGGATGAGTACTTTTGCTGATGGCGGAGTCCTGGCCTCAAAGCCCTACGTGTCGAGCGGTAATTATATCAACAAAATGAGCGACTACTGCCGGAACTGTCACTACAGCGTAACAAAGAAAACCGGTGAGAACGCGTGCCCGTTTAACTACCTCTACTGGAATTTTGTGGATAAGCAGCGCGATACGTTCAACGATAGCGGCCGCGTAAACTTTATGGTGAATATGTTTGATAACAAGAAATCGGACCAGCAGAAGAAAGAGATCCGGGAATCGAGTGAAACGTTTTTAGATGAACTGGAACGAATGGGGCCCGGGTAGTCAAAACAGCTGATATCGGAGTTCATCGGTATGGTTCTTACACTCAAAAATCCCTACCTTCAGTGCGAATGCTAACCAACAGTTTACCACCATATGCGGGATATCGCTCTGCGAACAAAGGGGATCTTACCGGTTCAGAAATTGAAAGAGCTTGTCGCTGCAGGCATCATCACCGGAAAGGAGGATCACCCGATCGAGGAAGACCAGTTTCAGCCCAACTCAATTGATCTTCGTCTTGGAAAGAAGGCGTTCAGGGTAAGAAGCAGTTTCCTTCCGGAGAACGAATCGGTAAACCAGAAGATAAACAAACTCCTTCAGTACTCCTTTTCAATTGAAAACGGGGCGGTCCTGGAACCAAATTGTGTCTATATCATCCCGCTGCTTGAGTCGCTCAATCTACCTGAAAATCATTACACAACCGGGAAAATGAAAAGCAGCAGCCCGGATTCCGAAGGCGTGCGGCTGATCTCCAACGAAAACCTTACAGCTAAAGCAAATCCCAAGAGCACGACCGGGCGGCTCGATATTTTTACCCGTGTCATCACGGACTATTCGCACCGGTTCGAAGAAATTGAGCCCGGCTACAAGGGGCAGCTCTACCTTGAGGTGGTGCCCAAATCGTTTCCCATTCGGGTCCGGACAGGCAACCGGCTAAACCAGCTTCGGTTTCGCCACGGGTTCCAGGTACTTTCCGACGAAGAGTTGTTGCGAATTCACGGGGCTGACCCGCTGCTTTTTACCTCAGATGGAACGCCGCTGCCGATGGACAAGGTGAAAGTAAACAATGGGCTGTTTATGAGTGTAAACCTCCAGGCAGAGGCCGATAACATTCTCGGATATAAGGCCAAAAAGCACCGCGACCTGATCGACCTGGACCAGATTAATCATTACGAGGTCTCGGATTTTTGGGAACCGATCTACGCAACAAGCGAAGATCACCTGATTCTGGAACCGGAAGCGTTCTACATTTTTGCATCGCGCGAACGGTGCAGGATTCCGCAACATCTTGCGGCCGAAATGATCGCCTACGATACCGGGTCGGGCGAGCTCAGGACCCACTACGCCGGGTTCTTTGACAGCGGATTTGGCGGAACGGTGTCTGATAAAGGTGCCCGCGCGGTTCTGGAGGTGCGTTCGCACGATGTTCCGTTTTTGATTGAAGATGGCCAAACCTTTTGCAGTATGAGATTTGAACCCAATATGGAAAACCCGGATATCGTGTACGGCTCGTCCATTAAAAGTAACTACCAGGGACAAGGCCTTAAACTGGGAAAACATTTTAAAGAGTAGACGTGTGTGATGGGAAAGGTAAATCGCTGTATTTGCAGCAACATAACATTTCAAGAAATTCAGACGATAGCGAAAGATGAGGGATTGACCTCGGTTGAGCAGCTTCAGGCTCACGGGATATGCTCTTGCAACTGTATGCTTTGTGCGCCTTTCATTACCCGAATGCTGGAAACCAGCAAAACCGAATTTGAACCCGGCGAGATTCAAAAACCGAGATCGAGGCATGCCTGATTCCATTTACCAGTTCTATGTACCACCGTCCAATATTGGCGAAACAGAAGTACAAATCACCGGCCAGGAGGCTATACACGCCTCGCAAGTACTTAGAAAATCAGAGGGGGAGGAGATCTATGTAACCGATGGTGCGGGACATCGCTACAGGGGATCGATTGTTACGATCGGAAAGCGTGAACTATCCGTGAAAATTGATGAGGTTATGCAATTTCAAAAGCCGGAGATAGAGATTGTTTTGGCGCTGGGTGTGATCAAAAAGAGAGACCGTCTGGAATTTGCTGTGGAAAAGGCAACAGAGCTTGGAGTATCCGAAATCATACTCTTCAGGGCAGATCACTCGCAATCATTCAATGTGCGCATGGACAGGATTGAAGCATCCGTTTTGAGCGCCATGAAGCAGTCGCTTCGCGTTTTTCTGCCTCCTGTTTCGATGGTGGACTCATTAGAGGAGATCATTGACACAGCGGACGATGATATCCATCTGCTTTATGCCGACCCGATGGGCAGAAGAATGGATTGGAAAGCACCGCAGAGCTGCAGACGGCTGGTTATGTTTGTGGGCCCGGAAGGCGGCTTCTCCAAACGGGAGAAGGGGCTGTTAGACGATCAGACTGCCGTACGCCTGCACCTGGGCGATTACAGGTTAAGAGCGGAGACTGCAGCCGTTGCTTTAGCCGCGACCTACGGAAACTCAGATGAAGAGCGAGTGTAACCTCCGTTCGATTCTCATATCTGTCAAATGCCACCAAAAGCTTTCCGAAAAGGGCGTTCGTACCGTTCATTCATCAACGAATGTGTCATGCCACGACCCTGCGCGGCATCTCTTGCGACTCAGGTAATGTAGAATGCTTCTATCTCGGGTTTGAGCTTGCGTAGCCGGATGTAATTTTATCAACCTCATCCCACAATTTCATCGCCTGGGTAAGTGTTTCGTTAAACAGGTCGTTTGTAATGGGATAGAACTTCTCGCTTCCCCACACCTGTCGTGCCAGCTCCGCTTTCATCCTGCCGAGGTTGATCCACAACAGCTCTTCATATTTCTCTTCCGATATGTAGAGTGTATCCTCCTCAATTTTCGGCTCATCAAGGGAGTTTTCAAAGACCATACCATTCTCTTTCATCATGGACAGGAGCTTTGCCTTGTCTTCACTGCTCCACTCGAAGTTATAGCGAAAGTCTTCAAAATCATCTTCCCATCGATCCCGGAACTCCGTTCCTTTTTCGTCGAGGTAGTCCCTGACAAAATCAAACTCTACCCGATTGGCCAGCATGAAGTTAAACACTTCACCTGAAACAGTTGTATCTTCCTGGACTACGTAGTCGGGAACGATGCCGCCACCTCCGAGTACGGTCCGGCCGGAGCGCGTTGTGTAGCGGAGGGAATCGGGAACATCCTCTTTAAATTGATTGGCATCAACGGACGCATCGGTTGTGCGGTGGTAAATTTCGTAAGCGTAATCTTCGCTGCCGTTATCAAAAGGTTTTTGAATCAGGCGGCCGGAAGGTGTAAGATAACGGGAGATCGTCACGCGAATATTACTGTCGTCAATAAGTTCATATTGCTGCTGAACAAGGCCTTTTCCAAAGGTACGCCGCCCAACGATCAGGCCTCGGTCATGATCCTGAATTGCTCCGCTCACGATTTCACTGGCGGATGCAGATCCCTGGTTCACGAGTGTGATAACGGGCATATCTTTCAGTGTACCGTCTCTGCGGGAGTCCACTTTCGAGTTAAAGCGGGAGTGCCTGCTTTCAGTTGAGACGAGGCGGGTTCCGCGCGGAAAAAATTCTTCGGAGATGGCGATAGCCTGGCTCAGGTATCCGCCGGGGTTATTCCGCAGATCGAGCACCATTTTCTCCATGCCCTCGTTTTCGAGTTTATTCACGGCGGAGAGAAACTCATCGTGTGTTGTAGCGGCAAACCGGTTGATCTTTATATATCCGGTTGTCTCATCCAGCATGTACGAGGTATCGATTGTGGTAATCGGTATATCATCCCTCACAATCGTGTAGTTAATCGGTTTATTTCTGTTGGGTCGCAGAATTTCAACGTCAACTTCTGTCCCTTTTTCACCCCTGAGGCTGCGCATCACATCCTCGTTCGTGAACCCGACGGCGCTGCTGTCACCGATACCGATGATCCTGTCTCCAGACATAATGCCGAGCTGATCACTGGGTCCTCCGGAGATGGGCGAGATGACGGTTATGGTGTCCTGAATGATGTTAAACTGAATTCCGATTCCCTGAAACTTGCCGTCAAAACTTTCCTGGATTCGGTCGCTGTCGTCCGGTTCGATGTAAACAGAGTGCGGATCGAGGGTACCAAGCATTTCACGAATGGCACTTTCGGTCAGCTCGTCCATATCCTTATCAGGATAGTTGTTTGAGATGTAGAGATAAGCTTCCTCGAATCGGTTGTAAGAATCTCGAAGATTCGAAATGTCCAGATCGGCGAAGGTTGTATCAATCGGCGTGCCCTCAAGGGTGAGGGTTGAATCTTCCATCGCACTCACCATGCCGACAATACTCTTTTTGTGGAGATTCTCCAGATTTGTTTCACCAAAATAATTATCAATAACCCTGCGCTGAACCTGCATATACTTGTGCAGGTTATCACGGTCGTTACTGCCGCTGATGATGATGGAGTCGGCTCCTGCTAACCATATAGCGGATAGCAGGAGGAGTGTGATGAGCTGAGGGGCAATAAATTTTTTCAAGGTCATTTTTGATTTTTTAATATTCAGAAATGTAACGGCAACAGAGCACTGTTCATTGCTTTACAACCATAATCAGCACAAAACGTTTCAATATTATCTTTTTTTACAAGATAAAGTGACTTAAATCTTTGTCTTTCACAAGGCCGGCGAGCTGTTTATTGAC
>JAAAOB010000088.1 GCA_009909035.1 Bacteroidota bacterium | reverse complement strand
CATCTCAGGTGCCGCCCCGCCGGAGTCCCACGACTTTGCCAAAAACCGTCCATTCAATATGCGGTTTGATGGCACAATGGTATGTTTCATTGACACATTATCAAATGCGGCCCGAACTCCCTCTGTATAGAGGCCGGGAGTAGCTGCTCCGAACGGAATTCCTACGGCCACCGTCTCCGCTTCATCAAGGTAGATTGTAAAATCACCTCCCTGCTTTACTACACGGATGGAGTGATAGTCGTCGTAAAGAAATCCACGAGGAAGATCTACGCTTATTTCTTTCTCAGTTTCCCCATTATTCATCAGACGAACAAAGAACTTTCCGTACGGCCAGATGTTGTGATCAAACCCGGCCAGGAGCATACGTCCGCTCTCATCCGCCGCCGCCACAACGCCTGCTGTTGCATCAATCGAGTCGTAGTCTCGTGTCTTTACGTTGGCGACGAATTCGTAATTATCGGCCGCATCCCCTTTCAGGGCGTAGAACAATTCGCTGCTTCCCGCTACCTGGTGCAAAGCTCCTTCGTCAATCAGCCACCCGCCTCCACTCTCCAACCACGTAACCTCCGGATGATCAAAAAAATCGAGATAGTGGGGTGTCAGGGCAACACCGTCAACATCTGCCATACCCTCCCGGGCAATTACACCCGGACGTCCCTTGTCAAGATCTAATGCATGATCCTGGAGGTCAACTCCGTCGATTGCAATTTTCAGATGGCCGGCATTTTTGGTTACCAGCAGCTGGTGATAAACATCAAAGCGAAAATCATCCGGCAGCTTCGTGACGTTTTCTTCTATGTCCTGTCCATTTAAAATTATTTCAGTGCGCAGAGATCTATTTACCGGATCCAGCAAAACATCCACTCTGTTTGCTTCATCGACGAAATAAGCCGACACACCGGCGCCGGCAGTGCTTGCATCGGGTATCCGCACATTGGCTTCAAAAACATAATATGTCAGTGGTTCAACATCAGGCAGCAGCAGCCCGCTTCCCCTGGCCTGTTGATTTACGATCTGCCAAGATCCAGATAAAATTTTCCAGCGGCTGCCGACTCCGCCATCATTTCGGTTGAAAAGATCTTTAAACAAGGGTTGGTCCGGTGCCGTCAATCGCCCGAGTGACGGTGGCTTCATGTGAATCCGGTCATCTATCCAGTACAGGCGGTCCACAAACGTCTCGCGGTCTCCGGGTGAGGTGAAGGGCACCACCCGCGCGTGATAGGCTGTGATATCATCCACATTGTTTGGTGCCTTTGTAACACTGTTATGCCCCGGGCCCTGCACCATGGGTGTACTTTGCAGAATCGGGGGCATGATCTTTTCCCATCCGGTGCCTTCAAGACCACCGGTCATCACCTGTTCAGATCGGGCATAGGCAAGGGAGTAGGTCGGGAGATCCCAGGAACCTCCACTATACATCATGTAGTAGGTGTCTTCGCGTTTCAATACCGTTGGTGCCTCATTGGTGTAGCGAAGCGTCCCGTCGTTGGGATTCCCCGATTTATCCTCCCACGGTTCACTACCACGGGTTATGTGTGAGAGAGTTCCCGCCACTCTGGTTTCCATAGTCATAGAATCAGCTACAATCCCTGCACCGGGGTGGCGCGGTTCATACAAGTAACTGTAAAACATGTACTCCCTGCCGCTGTCGGGATCACGAAAAATGTGGCTGTCGATACCCCACCCCGGAGTTACAGGATCACCAATATCGACAAACGGGCCTTCCGGACGGTCGCTTACAGCAATTCCAATTCGTCGTGCCATCTCTTCAATCCTCCAGTCAGAGGATGCCCGGGTTGCCGTGTAGTTCAAGTAAAATTTCCCGTTTCTATAGACCACTTCCGGAGCCCATATATTGGTTTGATTCCAGTCATCATCTGCATCTGATCCATACAGAACAGGGCCAATCTTCGACCAGGTAACCAAATCAGTAGAGTGGTAGGCCATGATTGGATTCCCGGTTGTGTATAGATAATACTCCCCGTTCCATTTCATCACAAACGGGTCGGCAACGGCATCGGGCAGGCCGATAACCGGATTTGTGTAGTGACGTGCTTCTGAGTCACGGGTCTGCGCGTCAACATCAGCTGCTGTGCCAAATCCAATCCAGGCAGCAAGCAAACAAATAACAAGAGCGAAACCGGCTCGATTTACATCACCAACTGAAGCAGATAGTTGCTTCACGGCACTTTTTCTACACTGTTCTTCTCGATTTAGCATCGCGGAATGTTTAATTCAATTGTCGTTGAGTGGTCATCTGTTTTTTTTGGATATTTGTTATCAGTTGCGATCTTAAGCTTCTCATGTTCCATGTGTGAGATCATTTCTCAATCAATGTCCTGTGAATGTCAAACATATGGGGCACATCAAATTTAATAACCTTCCGGTCATAGGTCATCAGGCCGTTGACTTCCGCTTCAACATCTGTGGTCTGAGTATAGACAGCGGCCGCCAGTCCCCTCTCCTTCAGATCGTACAGCTCACGCATCATCCGATCGTACGTTTGATGCAGTTGTGATTCCGACCGGGATGTTTCATAATGTGTCGGAGCCCGGCTGAAGTCATTCAGCCACAGGTGGTCATCGACCACAAGGGCTTCTCCGCCATACTCACCCAGGACCACCCCCCGGTTATCTTCTGTTTCCGCCATTCCGGGGCCGGGGTAGTCGTGCACATCCTTCACATGACCCACACCTTTATCGATCCAGCCGCTGGCGTTATTCACGAGACGGGTTGGGTCATACGATTGGGTCCATCGCGTAATACGTTCTGTGTCGTACTGACCCCAGCCTTCATTAAACGGCACCCACATTACAATGGAGGGATGGTTGTACAAGGCATCAATTACCGCCTTGTACTCTGTTTCAAACTGCCGGGCGGTTTCCTGTGTTGGCTGCTGTATCTCACCGGGGCGCATATCCCCGTTTGGCATATCCTGCCAGACAACAACACCCATCTTGTCTGCCCAGTAGTACCAGCGCTGGGGCTCAACTTTCACATGCTTGCGGATCATATTGTAGCCCAGTTCTTTTGTGACGCGGATATCGTGCTTCAATGCCTCATCCGTGGGGGCCGTATAGAGACCATCAGGCCACCATCCCTGGTCGAGCGGCCCGATATGGAAAAGGGCTTCGTCATTTAATAGCAGCCGCACATAGTCATCACCATCTTTGCCGATGGTGATCTTTCTCATGCCAAAATAGCTCTCTACCCGGTCAACAATTTCTCCCTCTTCATTTAAAATCTCCACATCAAGATCGTATAGAAATGGATCTTCCGGGTTCCAGAGACGTGGATTCTCCAGTTCTATAAACACATTGTTTTTGTGCGATCCAACACTGGTTCCCACCAATTCTCCATCCCCGTAAGCAGTCGCCCGGATGTGATACCCCTCCGGAGTGTTCTCTGTCGCCGCAGTTAGCGTGATGCGGCTGTTGTCAACGTCAGGCGTGATTGAAAGATCCGTAATGTGAGAATCCGGCACATACTCAAGCCAGACTGTCTGCCAGATTCCACTCACGGCCGTATACCAAATACTCCGCGGGTCGTGAGACTGCTTGCCGACCGGCTGCGATCCTATATCCGTCGGATCCCAGGCCGTTACCACAATTTCCTGCCCGCCATCGGTGAGATGATCCGTAATATCGATGCTGAAAGGGTCATATCCACCTCTATGCTCACCCGCGAGCTGCCCATTGATGTACACATGCGCATGCCAGTCCACCGCACCAAAGTGAAGAAGTGCCCGTTCATCTTCAGCCAAATCATCCACTGTAAACGTTCGTCTGTACCACATTCTGTTTTCAGCACCGACCTCTTCCATAACGCCGGACAGAGCCGACTCCACCGGGAACGGCACCAGGATTTCCCGGTTAAAATCCTGGGCAGACTGATGTTTCGGTGTCACTTCAAAATCCCATACACCATTTAGATTTTTCCACTGCTCACGAACCATCATCGGCCTCGGATACTCCGGAAGTGCGTTGTCCGGGCCCACTTCATCAGTCCACGGCGTATTCATGGGGCTGTCGGCCCGGCTCCATTGGCTGCTCTGTGCCGACAGCATCTGCGGATGTATTAATCCGGCAGAAAATATAAGTGCAAAAACAGCTATCACGTCATTGTAGCGATGTATGTTCATCATAGGTAGATTGAATTAAGGGGAACAAATAAGGTTTCTTTTGTGGAAGAACTACACTGATTTCTTTTTGTAATGGATATCCGGAAGGTTTTTTAAAAGGTCAGCCGTATACTCTGCTGTAATATCCCGCTGGGAATTGGCCAGCATTTCATATCCTACACGGAATTTTTTTATAGCTGCCGATCGCAGCAGCGGAGGATAAAAATGCATGTGGAAATGCCACTCCGGGTGCTCCTCACCATCTGTCGGCGCCGGATGAAATCCCGCTGAATATGGAAATGAAATATTAAACACGTTGTCATACTTGATGGTAATCTTGCTGATTATATCTGCCAGAGCATCTTTTTCTTCGTCCGTCATGTCGCTGAATGTGCCAAAGGGTCTGCGGCTTACAAGCAGTGTTTCAAATGGCCAGAACGCCCAAAACGGCACCAGTACTACAAAGTGATCGTTCTGAACCACGATACGATCTGTCTCTTCCAGCTCTTTTTCCAGGTAGTCGCCAAGGAGAGTTCTGCGATGTTTTTTAAAGTATTTTTTCTGCTGCTCCAGCTCTTTTCGCGGCTCTTCGGGGATCGTTACCTGTGCCCAGATTTGCCCGTGCGGATGAGGATTGCTACACCCCATTACCTCGCCTTTATTTTCAAATATCTGCACATAATTAACGTATGGCCTGCTGCCCAGATCACTGAATTCACTCGTCCACAAGTCCACAACATTCCTGAGCTGTTTATGCGACATTTCCGGCAGCGTAAGGTTGTGCCGGGGCGAAAAACAGATCACTCTGCAGATCCCTTTTTCCGTTTGGGCAATCAGCAGGTCATCCCGATTGATCAAATCATTGTCTGTGTCAGGCAGAAGGGCGCTAAAATCGTTATCGAACGCGAATGTTGATCTGTAATCCGGATTTTGATTGCCACCTGCGCGTGCATTCCCCGGACAAAGGTAGCAGTTTGGATCATACTCCGGCTTTCCCCCGGCAGACTGCTCCTCTTCCTGTCCCTGCCACGGCCGTTTTGTCCTGTGGGGCGATACCTGGATCCACTCTCCGGTTAAAATATTCAGCCTTCGATGAGGTTTTTCATTAAAGTTGATAGTCATAGAACTTCACTCTGTTTTCGGTTTCACATATGGTCAATCGGATGATTCATCCGCTGCAAAATATTCAAGTACGGATGTCCCTTTCCCAATTTTTGCGATATAGTAGTCTACCGGTTTGCCCAGCTCATGGATGTAAAACTCCTTGACCCGCGTTGCAATTGGCTCTACTTCAGATTCCAGGACAAGATTTATGGTACATCCTCCAAAACCGCCGCCCATCATGCGTGATCCAAGCACGCCATCGAGCGGTTCAGTGGCATCTACCAGCACATCCAGTTCTCGGCAGCTCACTTCATACAGGTCGCGCAGTCCGTAATGTGACGCATACATTTTTCCGCCAAAGGACTGAATGTCTCCATCACTTAAATGTTGGCAGGCTTCAAGTACGCGCCGGTTTTCATCCAATACATAGCGACAGCGGTTATAAACCAATTCCGGCATGTCGGTTCTGTGCTTCTCCAGCAGGTGACCTTCAACATCCCTCAGATTTTTAATCGATGGCTTAAATTTTTGAAGGATTTTCACCCCCTCTTCGCACTGCTTCCGGCGGACATTATATTCTGAGGTAGCCAGTTCGCGACGAACTTTTGTATCAAAAAGCAGGATACTTACGTCATCACGATCGAATGGGTAGTGCGTAAATTCCAGTGAGCGACAATCCAGCTTGATTGCGCTCTCACTCTTTCCGAGCTGGTTCGCGAACTGGTCCATTATGCCGCATTGAACCCCGACAAACTGGTTTTCCGCCTGCTGGCCGATTTCCGCCATCTCCACTCGGTTGATCTCTAAATTAAATATATGATTCAGCCCGGCGAGAACTCCTCCTTCCAGTGCGGCAGATGATGAAAGACCTGCACCAATCGGTATATCTCCGCCGAAGAGACAATCAAATCCTTCAATCGTATTGCCTCTTTTCTGGAGCTGATCAATCACGCCAAGAACATAATCCGGCCAGTGCATTCCCGTCTGTTGATGGTTATTGTTCAGATCCGTTACATAGTGTTTCTGATCCATATCCCGTGCATAGAGCCGTATTTTATCCAGCCCATTTGGAGCAATGGCAAGAATTATCCGTTTATTGATAGCTGCCGGAAGTACAAAACCGTCATTATAGTCTGTATGCTCTCCGATTAGATTAACTCGTCCCGGTGAATAAATCAGGGTTGGATTACCCGGAAAATGAGTGTTGAACTCTTTTTGAATATGTTTGATTAGGGGATCCATAGCTCAATACAGTTGAATCAGTTTTCTATTTTTCAATTTCTGCTCCTATTCATAAACCAAACAGAGATCAAACCGGGTATTTTCCATTTTCAAGGCCAACAGTCATTTCCCAATTCTGTACCTCATGTGGATCAATTCTCGATGCCCTGTTCGTGTCAACGGCTTTTTTTAAATCATCAAATCCTCCCCTGGCCGGCTCAAGTGCCACAGCAAATTCCGATCGTAGATTGTCAGCAGGCCAGCCTCCGTAGCAGAGCCAAATCCCGAGGTATGGAATATTGTGTGCATCGAATCGAAAAAGAAGAGAGCAATCGATATCACGCCTGTAAAGACCGGCGATTCCGTTGCTAAGCTCACGGGTAAAAAATTTAGCTGCCAATTCTTGATCCACATCTTTTACTATGGAGCCATCAAATGTGTTGTTTCCAAGTGGAAATTCAGGCCAGCTCACAACATCTCCTTCAGTTCCCAGCTGTTCATCGGATGCACCATTAATCAACATCTCAGATATGGCGCCGGGAATTAACAGTTCATCCCCTTTTTGGACGTTCAACAGCGGGTGTGAGGACCAGATATAATCAAACGAGACCGGCTCCCTGTTTTCAAGCCGATACCCGATGTGTACGCAGTTATTTTCAAGAGTGATGGTTTTATCAAACCTGTAATCAAGTTCTACGCCCTCATACCCAAGAGTGATGCCAGATTCACCGGCCTCGTATTCACAGCGATGACTCCATAACTCACCATGATCATGCAATGCAATCGTTCTGCCATTAACCTGAATAGTGCCCGGCGTAATATTTGGAAAGCACTCATCAAAACCGAAAGCGTGCGGAGGCACAAAATCATCCCCGGGATTGGGTGGTCTCAATTTGTGTATATCGTGTTGGGGCTGCGCTAAAAACTCGCTGCCTGTTTGTTTATCCACCAGGCTGCTGATTTTACCGCCAAAGGCCGGTACAATCTCCAGCTTTAGAGCGGATGACTCGAGCCGAACCACATCGTGTTCATGCGGTTCGTCACCTTGATCTTCTCCACCTGTATGTTCGGACCTTCTGTAATTCATAACTACCGAATTGTTTTAAAACGCTACGGAACCAGCGGTTATACGCACGGGAATAGAGCGAAAAACCGGGTGGTATAGCTGAATTCATATTTATACTTATTCTGAATAAAAAGTGTAGAGTGATATCGTGTGGTAGAGTTCTCCCGGTTCCAGTACTGTAGATGGAAATCCGGGCTGATTGGGAGAATCCGGGTAGTGCTGTGGCTCCAGGCAGAAGGCGGTTCTGTATTCATATGGTTCGCCCTTCTTCCCGATGTCGCTGCCGTCCAGGAAATTTCCTCCATAAAACTGAATGGCAGGTTCGGTCGTGGCAATTTCCATGGTTCGGCCTGATTGTGGTTCATAAACTTTTGCGGCCATTTCGAGCGATCCATCCGTCTCTTTGCTTAACACAAAATTATGATCGTATCCCAGTCCATACTCGAGCTGCTCGTGACTCTGGTTGACCCGGGCTCCAATCGCCTCCGGTTCCCTGAAATCGAACGGTGTACCCTCTACAGACACAATTTTACCGGTTGGTATCAAGGTTGAATCCACCGGTGTGAATTGCTCAGCATGAAGCATCAGCTCGTGATCGTTGATGGACCCGCCCGCAGCCCCGGCCAGGTTAAAAAATGCGTGATTCGTCAGGTTAATCACGGTTTTTTGATTGGTATAAGCGGTGTAATCAATTCGTAATTCGTTCTCTTTCGTGAGTGAGTAAAGAACCTGCACATACAGCCGGCCCGGATACCCCTCGTCTCCATCTTCGGATATGTACGTAAGCTTAAGATGTTGATCGTCAAGTTGTTCTGCATCCCAAACTACGTTATGAAAACCGCCGGGTCCTCCATGCAGATGGTTCGGCCCGTTATTCGTGGCAAGAGTATAGGTTTGACCATCCAGGGTGAATTCACCACCGGCAATCCGGTTTCCAAACCTTCCGATCAGCGCTCCAAAATAGATTTCATTGGCATTTAGATACCCCTCGATCGTATCAAACCCTAAAACCACATCATCGTAGTTGCCATGTCTGTCCGGTACCATCAGGCTCACGATCCGTCCGCCGTAGTTGGTGATCGCCGTCATAATTCCCTCCTCATTCTGAAGGAAAAACAGATCGGTCTGCTTGCCATCTATTTCGGTTTGAAAATCGGAACGTTCCAGCGGTATGGCAGCCTCCGATTTCTCGGCAGGTTCACACCCGCTAAAGGCGATCATAATGAGTGCGAAGGTTGATAGTTGGTTTTTGATACTTGTTAGAACGATTCGTTTCATGAATTTCACTTCGTTTTAGGTTACATAGGGCCTGGTTGCAGACTTGACCCCGGCAAATTGTTTTTTCTAAGAGGCCAGGAATCTGAAACAGCGTGACTCCGGAGGGCCCTGATAAAAAATCATAATTTTAAAAATTCACAGACCGGAACTCTCTGAAGTTTACAAACTCAGAGCTATCCCCTTTTGCGACCATCCCAAAACGAAAACCCATTCCCCATGGAACAAGGTGAGACACATCCACATTTTCGGCTACTGTCTGCCAGCCTTCGCCGGTTTGAGCTGAAAATGTAAGAATGTGACCGTCGGAAACTGCAATCTTTAATTGAACTTGGTCTGCTGAATTGATGGATACTTCTTCTAAAATATCTGTCTGTCGATCGCGCGTTTCCCAAACCATCGAGGATTCATTTCTGGCCGAAATTCCCATAGCGGCAACCGGAGCTGCAAAACTGTTATCCTTTGCTCCTACAATTGCAATTCCGCCTTGGGTAGTATTACCGGTTGACGCCAGGTCAATGACCGTGGATATCTCGTAATCGGGCGATGTTGTTTGCTGAACCAGCAGCGTTCCCAAATTTTCATTTTTCCGTGATGCGCGCACCATTAATCCATTTTCGCCGG
>JAAAOB010000094.1 GCA_009909035.1 Bacteroidota bacterium | reverse complement strand
ACAAGGCCCAATTATTTTACAACGAAAAATCACTCAAATTGAAACATTTATTGGAATCCTTATTTTCTCACAGCCTCTAAAAAGGGGGACTTTTGTTCCCATACCTTCATAAATACGGAGGGATCGTTATGCATATAACTGATTTTTCCATCCGCCGGCCGGTGACGACCATGATGATTTTCGTCAGCCTGATTGTGGTTGGTCTGATCGCCACCCGCACGGTTCCGCTGGAGTTTATGCCGAATATCACCTTTCCGGGTGCCTACATTGAACTTCCATATCCCAATTCCACACCCGCCGATGTTAACGAAAATATCGCCAGACCCGTGGAAGAAGTACTGGCTACACTGAGCGGAGTTGAGCAGATCAATTCCAATTCAGGCGAAGATAATGCCGGAGTGGTTGTGCTCTTTAAACAGGGGACCGATATCGACATCAAGGCGATCGAAATCAAAGAGAAGATTGAGAGCATCCGAAACCAGCTGCCTGATGATTTTGAGTACTTCAGAATCAATAAATTCCAGGATGGCGATGCCCCTACCCTTCAGCTGCGCATCTCCAGTAACCGCGACCTCTCTGATGCCTATGAGCTGCTGAACCGGAACCTTAAGCAGCGGATTGAACGAATTGCGGGTGTTGGCCAGGTAGATCTCTATGGCGTGGAAAAAAAGGAGATCCGGGTTGAAGTGGATCCCAATCGAATCACCGCGTACAATATCAATTTGAACGACTTAAGTTCAAAGATCCGGGAGGCCAACTTCTCAATCTCTGCGGGCAAAATATCGGATGCCGGAATGCGGTACATGGTTCGCCCGGTAGCGGGCCTGGACGGAATTGACGATATCGAAAACCTGATCATTTCGGACAACAATCTTCGCTTAAAAGATATCGCTAACGTTACCTACACCTCCCCGGAGCGTGATTACGCCCGGCACCTGGACCAGAAATACGCCGTGGGGCTCGATATCACCAAAGAGTCTACCGCAAACACGGTGGAAGTCGTAGACAAAATCCTGGCTGAAATAGAGGAGATCAACAACATGCCGGCAATGCAGGGCATCCAGATCTACGAGATGTTCAACCAGGCCGATGGAATCCTCAGTTCGCTGCGTGAACTGTTTAATGCCGGAATGATCGGGGCGCTCTTTTCGGTGGTGATGCTCTATATTTTCCTGCGGCAGTTTGGCACCACCATGATTGTGGCCACGGCCGTACCGTTCTCGCTCATCGTCACCCTTGGCTTCTTCTTTTTTCTGGATATCAGCCTGAATATTCTCTCCATGATGGGCCTGATGCTTGCCATCGGGATGCTGGTAGATAATGCGGTTGTGGTCACGGAAAATATTCATCGCTACCAGCGGAAAGGCAGTCGTCCTGGAGCGGCGGCTGTGCTGGGAGCCAAGGAAGTGTCCATTGCCGTGACGGCCGGTACACTCACCTCCATCATCGTTTTTTTGCCCAATGTGGTGAATGAAAGCTTTATCTCGCAGCACATGTACTATATCGGTATGGCGATCATCATCTCGCTGTTGGCCTCACTTGTAATCTCTCTGACGGTGATTCCGCTGCTGGCATCCAAGATGAGTCCGCCTGCCGAATCTCAAAAACGAACGGTGATCGACAGACTTTCGGATCGCTACTCCCGGTTTTTGCGATGGTTTCTTGCGCGCCGGAAAACTTCGGTTCTCTTTATCCTGATGCTCTTTCTGAGCGGAGCGATCCCCCTCACGTTTATGAACGTAGACATGTTTCAGCGTGTGGAAGAGCGCCGGTTAAATCTGCAGTATAACCTGAACGAGTCCTACACACTCGAAACGATTAAACAATCGGTCGACCGAATAGAGGAGTATCTCTATGACAACCAGGAGACATTTGAGATCGAGTCTGTGTACACCTACTACACACCGGATTACGCCCAGTCTACAATCAACCTGGTAGATGATGAACGGGCGGAAAAATCGGTCAAACTGCTGAAAGAGGAGATCGAGCAAGATCTTCCAAAAATTGCCATCGGGCAGCCCGCCTTTGAGTTCATCAGCCGGAACAGCTCGGAGCAGGTGCGCGTGTTTGTTCAGGGAGAAGCGATGCAGGTGCTCCAAGACCTTGCCGAGGAGGTCGAGTGGCGACTTGGCCAACTTGAGGGATTCGCCGATGTACGATCCGAGGCCGAAACCGGGAATAACGAGGTCCGGCTGACGGTAGATCACGACCGTGCGCGATCTCTTGGTCTCACCTCCTCAGATGTTGCCACTATGGTGTCCGGGGCTATGCGCGGGCAAACCATCCAGCGAATCCGGGGAGAAGAGGGTGAAATTGATGTTGTTCTCGCCTTTCTGGATCTGAATCGTCAAACAATTGACGATCTCAGGAACATGCCGGTTTCCATTGGATCGAATCAAACCGTACAACTGGCGTCTGTTGCAAGCTTTGACCAGCAGAGATCTGCGGGGCGAATATACCGTGAAAACCGCAGAACATCGCTCGGGATTGCCATCAACTTGGAGGATATCACGACGGACGAAGCCCGTGAAAAGATCTCTGACGTGATGGATGATATCGCCTATCCCACCGGGTATTCCTGGAGCTATGGCCGCAGTTTCGGCAACGACCTGGACGCTATGAACACGATGTTGTTTAATATCGGCATTGCGTTCTTCCTGATCTACCTGATCATGGCATCGCTGTTTGAATCGCTTCTCTACCCAACCAGTGTCCTCTCCTGCATCTTTTTTGGCGTTATCGGAATTTTCTGGTTCTTTTTTATTACCAGCACCACGTTTGATTTGATGGCTTTTATCGGCATCCTGATCCTGATGGGAATCGTGGTGAACAACGGTATTGTACTGGTGGATCACATCAATCAACTACGACGTGAAGGCCTGTCGCGTATGGAAGCCGTCATTCAGGGAGGGAAAGACCGAATGCGCCCCATTCTGATGACAGCCGGCACCACCGTGCTTGGCCTGGTTCCGCTCTGCTTCGGTAACACACAAATTGGCGGAGCCGGACCGCCCTACTTTCCTATGGCAAGAGCAATCGTTGGCGGACTTACCTTTTCAACCATCATCACCCTGGTGGTACTACCCTCCATCTACGTGATTCTCGATGATATTCGGATCTGGGGCAGCCGGATTCTGCGGGCATCCGCCTGAACCTTGGCCGCCACGAATATTAAATTTCAGGAAATTGACGGTCCCTCATTTTATAAATCATCTATTTTTTTCTATAATCAGTTTCAGAGAAAAAATATCATGATGTAAAACAGGAGCAGGACATGATATTTCTATCCAATCGTCAACCATATCATATAATCAAATCAATAAAATTATGAGAAAGATAACTATCACGTTAGCACTACTCTTCATTGTGTTCATATTTTCGGGATGCTATCACGCCCAGGTAACCACCGGTCAACAGCCGTCTGCAGAGGTCTATGAAGACACCATGGCCCACGGGTTTCTTTTTGGTCTTGTGCCGCCGGAAATAGTCAGGGCACAAGATGAATGCTCGAACGGGGTGGCGCGAGTTGAAACACGCATAAGTTTTATAAATGGATTACTCTCAGCCATTACGTTTAATTTGTATACCCCCATGCATATTATCGTAACCTGCGCCTCTGCAAGTGCGGAAGATCTGTCCGACAAGGATAATCTTTACACCATTAACCGCGCCGATACGGAAGAGGCGATTAGCAAAACGCTGTCAGAGGCCACTAAACAGTCCCTGAAGAACAATGAGCCGTTCTATCTTGAGATGAAGTAAACGCTCCGTTTCCTTCTATTTTAATCCCGGTCAGCTGATGGCGGCCGGGATTTTTTTGTTATGGGTATCTGCATACTGTTTTACAAACTGCAAATTCCATAATTTTCGAAAACAAAGAAACCTTACACACACGACATTCACAACCGAGAGTCTGCCCAAATGAAAACAACATCTGCCGCTTTTGCCGTTCTCTTTTCCCTACTTCTGTTCATACCTGCTCTGTACGCTCAGGAACTTAATGCCGGCGTGAATCTTCAGGCCGTCATACCCCAAAATGAATTCTCTGAAAGCATCAATACGGAAGGGGGTGGATTCCATCTGTTCGGGCTCTACCGGTTTGGTCAGTCCCCATTTGGTCTCGGTCTTGATTTTAATTTCATCAACTTTGGCCGGGATACCCGGGATGAGCCTCTCAGCTCTACCATTCCGGATCTAAGAGTTCAAGTAGAAAATGAGTACAACCTCATCCAGGGATTGATGCTGGCAAAAGTTCAGCCGCCCGACGGTATTTTCCGCCCCTATGCCGAAGGTCTTGCCGGCTTCAACTACTTCTTCACCCAAACCAGTATTGAAAACCGTCGAAACACAGGCGGCGAACCGATTGCCACGGACACCAATTTCGACGACTGGGGGTTTGCCTGGGGCGGCGGTGGCGGTGTGATGGTCCGGGTTTTTGACCGCCGCGGCTCCGAAACCTATAATTCAGAAAATCCGGTCGCCGCCGGGTATATCAATGCCGGTGTTCGTTTTCTGAACGGCTCCGAGGCGGAATATTTAAGAGAGGGATCAATAATAGTTGAGAACGGCACCGTATCATTCGACACGCTGCAGTCTCGCACCGACATGTTGATCATACAGCTGGGCTTTGTGCTCAGGTTTTGATAACTCTTTACATCTATTCAGGAGATTTCGGGACCGGGATTCGGTTAATGATTCTTACACACTGTACCTGCAAACCGTTTTGACCAAATCCATTGACTGAAAATACGCGCGATGCCTTTGGCACCCAGCCGTTAGGAAAATTACTTCGTCAGCAGGCCATCCCTGCATCCGCGGGCATCCTTGTGATGTCGATCTACGGAATTGTGGATACCATTTTTGTTGGCTTGTGGGTCGGGTCTCTGGGGATTGGCGCTATCACCGTTGTGATGCCCATCACGTTTCTGATAGCCAGTATCGGTATGGCAATCGGTATTGGAGGGTCATCCATCATATCCCGTGCTTTCGGAGAAGGGGAGGATCAAAAGGCGTTCCGCGTATTTGGCAACCAAGTGGGCCTGACGCTTGTCCTTGGTGCTCTCTTTGTTGTAGCAGGATTCGTTTTTATCGACCAGGTGTTAAGCCTCTTTGGCGGGCGAGGCGAGGTGGCGGGTCCGGCGAAGGAGTATTTCACCATTGTGCTTCTCGGTGTACCATTTCTCGCTTTTGCGATGATGAGCAACAACGTAATTCGGGCCGAAGGCCACCCGAGAATTGCCATGTTTGTGATTATGATACCCGCGGTTGTCAATATGCTCCTGGACCCGGTGTTCATCATTTGGCTTGATATGGGAATTGCGGGAGCGGCCTGGGCCACAACCCTCGCCTATATCTCAAGCGCCACCTTTGCCGTTTGGTTTTTTCTGAGCAGTTCATCCCAAATGGAGTTCACCCGTGCCATCATCAAACCGGATGCGGAAATTGTTCGGGAAACTCTGTCACTGGGTGCCGTCACGTTTGCACGGCAAGGCACAATCAGCCTGTTGGCCGTCGTATTAAACAATTCACTCTTCTTTTATGGCGGAGAGCTCGGATTAGCGATTTACGGCATTATTGGCCGGCTGATGATGTTCGCAAACTTCCCGGTTCTGGGAATCACACAGGGATTTATTCCCATCGTAGGATTCAATTTTGGTGCCCGGTACATGAAACGCGTGTCAGCGATTATCAGGCTCTCCATGGTGTCGGCTACCTCCATCGCCTTCCTGATTTTTACCGGTATCATGATCTTTACACCTCACATTGTATCGATTTTCACTACCGACCCCGAGCTGCTTCGTGAAACCGTGCCGGCCCTTCGCCTTGCGTTTTTGGCTACACCACTCATCGCGATCAACCTTTTGGGAAGTGCCTACTTCCAGGCGATCGGCCGGGCAAAACCGGCATTGATCCTTGCCCTCTCCAAACAGGGCTTTCTATTGATTCCGCTTATCTTTCTGCTGCCGCTCTATTTTGGGATTAATGGTATCTGGTTCTCCTTCCCCATTGCGGATATCGGGGCTGCAGCTATTACCGGGTACTATTTCAGGTATGCGTATAAAAAAGAGACAGCCGGGTGATGTTTCTGCTCTTTAATTTACTCTGTCATGGATTCTATCCCTACCCATAAACCGGGTTTCTCTTCTACTTACTGAGAATTCACTGCGTTTACTTCCAGGGCATCGCGGTTCCAGTCACCATTCGTTGCAGCAGCCTCGTAAGTTGACTGCAGAAACTCCATAAGCGTGGCGTCTGGATGGGAAGATGACTGAACATCATGGTACAACAACAAATATTCCCCAAGTTCGGTGTGATAATATGCCTCCTTCGGTTTGACGCTGAAATCCCGGTAACCATTCGGCTCAGGATAGGCGTAGGAGTAGAATGCCGGCTCACCTACCCCGGTTCCCGGCCAAAATCCCGCGCTGGATAATTCGCGTGAATACGCCTCCTCCATCACCCAGTCGGCACAGTTGGGAGCACCGCCGGGATGTTTGGGTGCCGGCCGACCTGAGAACCGAGTGACGGCCAAATCAAATGCCCCCCAGAAAAAATGCGATGGACTCGATTTCCCCACAAAACCGGATCTGAATTCAGAAAATACCCTGTCTATCTGTACAAGCGCCCTCCAATACCGATGGATTGCATCGGCATCGTAGCTATTATGCTTGGTATCATCAGTGAATGGTATGGCTTCCTCCACCTCCACCGGCCGGGCAAGAATTGAAACTTTAATCCCAAGTTCATGCAGGTCTGCCATGATTTTTTCGTAAAATTCTGCGACAGTCATCGGTTTCAGTTCAAAGCTATTGCTTTCCTTACCTGATGATCTGATAATCAGCCTATGTTTAACGAAATCAAATTCGATGTCAAACGTAGATCCTTCGTAAGGAATGGCAGATGTCGTCAACCCAACCGGACTTACATAAAGCACCGATCCCCACGAGTGATTCACCCAGGGCGATAGTTCAAGACGAACTTTTCCCACAATTTGAGTCCACATATGAACCGTTGATTGTGTGTCTGCCCACTCATTCATTGAGGGCAGCTCCGGCCAACTATTGTTTGCGTGATTTGTAGAAGTCATATGAAATATCTTTTGTTAAAAGAGTGACTAAAACCACTATACTGCATTAAAGAAAAAGTGTCAATTGTTGATGATATATCAGGTATCACAGGTCCATTCGCAATTTTTATTAAACCTATACATTACCCAGACAATCAAGCAGGTTGCCAACGGATTCATTCTTAATCTCAGCCACTAAAAATCAACGTACAATGAGTTCAATTCAAACGGTACTCCAAAAAATGGACGCTATCGTCGACCAGTGCAGGCGGGAACGTCTCCGCGCCGGCTACTTTGCGGTGCTCTATCGGTTTGTGACGATCCGGATTAAAGAAGGAATCGACAACGGTGAGTTTGATGATAGTGACCGGATGGAACAGCTCGATACCCTTTTTGCCCAGCGTTTTTTTGATGCATTTGATGCCTACTATAACAGCTCCGGCAAGCCGGTTACCCAAAGCTGGAAGCATGCATTTGATTCAGCCGAATCATCTACGTACATCATCCTGCAGCACCTGTTGCTGGGCATCAACGCCCACATTAACCTCGATCTTGGGATTGCGGCGGCTGAAACAATGAAAGAGGACAATCTGGAGCTGATCCACGAGGATTACAACCGTATCAACGCCATCCTCGCCTCGCTTGTGGATGATGTGACCTCAAACATGAGCCGGATCTCCTTGTTCTTTGGCCCGATGATCCGCCTGGCCGGCAACGCCGATGATCTGGTGGTCAATTTCAGTATTATCGCAGCTCGTGATGGCGCATGGGATTTTGCTCATAGATACCGCAGTGCCCCGAACAAAGAAATTGCCGTTCGCGAACGAGACGAAAAAATCGCAGGCCTTGCAAAACGCCTCACCCGTACCAGCCCCTTTGTCTCCTTTATCATCAAGGTGATTCGCTGGGGTGAATTCCGGTCGCTACAAACTAATCTTGATCAGCTGGCGGGAATCGTTGAATAATCAAATCAAACCATACTTTTCTTCTCGAAGGACCTGGACTGACAATCCGCTCCCGCTTTTCACTTTTCACTTTTCACTTTTCACTTTTCACTTTTCACTTTTCACTTTTCACTTTTCACTTTTCACTTTTCACTTAAAACATGCCAAATTCACCCTACACCCCCAAATCCTACGTTGAACTCAATCACCCCGAATGGAGTAAAAATGCGGTCATCTACGAGGTAAACATACGTCAGTATACGCCGGAAGGGACGTTCAAGGCATTTGCCAAGCACCTGCCCCGGCTAAAGGATCTGGGCGTGGATATTTTATGGCTGATGCCCATCCACCCGATCGGCAAGAAGAATCGCAAGGGATCTCTCGGCAGCTATTACGCAGTCAGCGATTACTATGGCGTGAACCCGGAATTCGGCACCATGGATGATTTTACGCTACTGGTACAGCAGATCCATGAGATGGGCATGTATGTCATCATGGACTGGGTGGCCAATCACTCCGCCTGGGACCATCCGCTGACAAAGGAACACCCGGAGTGGTATACCAAAACCATCGACGGTGATTTCCGTCCCACTCCCTGGTACGACTGGGACGACATCATCGATTTCGATTACAGTCAGCCCGGCCTTCGGAAATATATGACCGACGCGATCAAATACTGGGTTGAAGAGGCCGGCGTGGATGGCTACCGGTGTGATGTAGCCGGATTTGTGCCGATCGACTTCTGGGAGCATGTGCGCCGGAAGCTGGAATCGATCAAGCCGGTGTTTATGCTGGCCGAATGGGAATCGCGAGACCTGCACAGGCGCGCATTCGATATGACGTACGCCTGGAGCCTGTGGTTTGCCCTTGAAGATCTATTCCAGGAGCAGAAAGGACTTCACAGCCTGCTGGAATATTTGGCTCATGATGTAAGCACGTTTCCGGACAACGCGTTCCGGATGACCTTCACGGAGAACCACGACAAAAACTCCTGGGAAGGCAATCAATACGCAAATTACGGGGAGGGGCTCCACGCGGCGATGGTTCTGTGCTGCACCATAAACGGCATGCCGCTGGTCTACAGCGGGCAGGAGGCCGGGCTCGACCGGTCACTCAAATTCTTTGAGAAAGATGAGATCGACTGGCGGGATCACGAAAATACCGGGATATACAGGAAACTTTTTCAGCTGAAAAAGAAGAATCGCGCGCTCTGGAACGGGAAATGGGGTGGTGAGATGATCCGCATCAAGCATGACCAGCCGGACCAGGTGCTTTCGTTTTACCGTGAGAGTGAGGGGGATAAAATCATCTCTGTTATAAATTTAAGTGATCAGGATCTGGATGTAAATCTCGATACCATCGCTTTCACCGGCTCCTACAAAGAGGTCTTCACCAATGAAAAGCTAACCATCAAGCAACAGACTGAATTTCAGCTGAAGCCGTGGAGCTACAAGGTGCTCTCGAATCGGTAATAGATTGGTTGCGGGGCATATTT
>JAAAOB010000111.1 GCA_009909035.1 Bacteroidota bacterium | reverse complement strand
CCGACAGGGTTGTTCGTTTCTTGTGGTTGATTTGCAGAATGTAGGTTTTAGGAGCGGTATCAGCGATGACATCATAAAAAAGATGGTCCCTGTTTCAAGATAATCGAAGCAGGAGCTTCGATTTACGATTCATCTCCGAAAAGTCATCGGATGAGGAGCCAATTCATGTAAGCGTCGATAACGCACTCTTCGTCTTATCACAAAAACTCATCCGATGACGCAGTAATGGTCATGCCCAAGCGCGTAACAACAAGCCCCGAATGGGGCGAATAGCAACAGCCCCGTACAAGCGCCGTGGTTTCTCGGCGCGCCGTGCGGGGTAGGGATGAACCACCACCCAAAGCCCCCGAGGCTGTGAGTGTTGCAAAAGAAACGAATAGAGTCGATGGGGGATGCACGTAGGTCGGACATCCCCGTCCGACAGGGTTGGGTATTTCTTGTGGTTGATTCGCAATATGTGGGTCATGGGAGCGGTATTAACGATTGCATCAAAAAAAAGATGATCCCTGTTGCAAAGCAATCGAAGCAGGAGCTTCGATCTACAATTTACCCCAATCGAGGCAGGAGCTTCGATTTACTCTATCCAACGAGCATGTCTAAAAAATAAAATAGAGGGAGAGGTTGATAACCACATTCTGCAGATCAAGAGGTACATCGGACGTATCCGCTGCGTTTTTCAATCCGTACATCAGGCGCAGGTCGGCCCCCAGTTTTGTTTTTAGGCCAAACTCTGTCCCGCCGCCGATCACAAATCCGGCATCATACTGTGCAAACTGGTTGCTGGTGTCATTTACGAAGTTGTCACTAAACTCCACTCCAAGAGGGGTGCCGCGAATGGTCCCTGAAAAAGCACTCTCCAACAGGTAGCCGGCGTACGCTCCCGCGCTGAAATGGAACGTAAACTCAGGCCAGGGACGTGGAAATTCAGCTCTGTCTGGCGGCGTTGTGGTCAGCTGAATAAGAACCGGCAGCTGGATATACCAAATCTCGGAGGTACCGTCAACCATCAGATCATTCCCTGCAAATGTAATGATACCATCATAATCCGCCCCAACGGATGCAAACCGGGGCTCAAGCTGCATGCGGACGTGATCAGAGAAGACTCGTCGGAGCACGATTCCGTAGTGATAGCCGCTTCTGAACTCCGGTTCAAGATCCATTTCCAACGCTGAATCGTCGAGACGGAAGGTCCGCGTATGCGTAGAAAGGTTACCTCCCCCGGTCACGCCGAGGCCGGCTCTTTGAGCGGCAGCACGTTCAAGATCACCTAAGAAAACCAGGCTAAAAAAAACAGAAATTGTGAAGATAAAACGGGTCATAGGTTGCAGGAAGCGCTCTCTATCTCGAATTGATTTCATTGAATGCGATATACAAGGTGTAGTATACGTATCGGCCGAGTATGATAAAATTATAAAGAAAATATTTGCCGGGTATTTGTAGGTTATCCCTTCCAGTGCTTGTACCGATAATAGCCTGGAGAGCGTCTGACATTCTGAAGGCTGAGGATTGAGCCCGGCCCGGCATTTCCGGGAGTCTCACTACCTGACGGTTAAACTTTTTAACGATGATTAAATACTATGCGTACCATTCACATACTGATACTTATCGCAGCACTTTTTTTTGTACTTACACCTTTGGTTGAGGTTTCAGAGGCGCAAACGGGCCTCAGGTACCAGGAGAACCTGACTCGAATCGTGGGACCGGGGCAGCTTGGTGACACTCTGAGCGTCTGGGGAGACGTGCGTCAGCCGGGCCGCTATCTTGTTCCCCGCGACGCCGAACTTTCACAAATCCTGGAGTTTGCAGGCGGGCCTGCCGGCAGCAGGGTCAATGGCAACCAGGATGCATGGACCCGGACCCGTATTTCGATCAGTGTCTCAAAATATGATGCATTGACCGGGCAGACGGATTATGCGCAGTTCCACATGCGGTATAACGATGAGGTGCCGCCGGCCATGCGACAGTTTAGCCTGTCGAGCAACGATATCGTCAGCGTAGAGGTGCGGCAAAAACCGGGATTCCTGGATGTTCTTGGTGTTATCGGGCCAATCCTGGGCACTCTGACGACTTCCTACTTCTTTTACGACCGTGTGATACGGTAGAACATCAGCCGGGCAAGACTCTTGATGCTCAGTAATGAGTTGCCGCGGGGTTTTGAGAGGACTAATGTTGAAGATTCTTTCGTCACTCTTTGGAATGGCACCAAAGAACCCATGACCAATGACAGATTTGTCTGACCCATCTCACGGCCGCTTTCCTGTGCGCAAACACACAGAATAGAGAAATATAGCGCATTACACCATTTACAAATCATCGTAATCTGCCGCCATTTCCATTGGATGAATCCGCTTTTTAGGGTGACATGAGTGAGAAAGGATCTCATCATGTCGGATTCATGATCTGCCTTCACGTGTGTTACCGGATGATACATCAGCTCATCAATGCAGGAATCAACCACACTGCGACCTATCCTTTGCAATCATCCGATGGCGATCCAAAATTCAAATGGTAATCGTTCACACCCCTACATAAATCTTGATGTTAGCCGATAATAGAAATGATAAGGGCCGGTACAGGTTGCCTGAACGCTTTTGCATCCAAAGAAACAGGTTTATCCGTATCTTTTTTCAAAATAATTGGTTATCCTTGATCGCAGTCAATTGATTAAGATTTTTTAATAAAAAAATTCGCTACTATATGGAAGCATCACAAGGCACGAAGGACTCTCTGTCGGGCACGACGGGGAAGAGGGTAAGACGGGACGATTTATCCCTTGTGGATGACTCACTTACCGAGTTTGTGAACGACCATGCTGCCGGCTTTTCGGCTGAGGATCTTCACTGGAATCTCTCATCCAAAATTAACCTGAAACACGAGCTCTCAACTGCCCCGGGTGGCTTGGCAGATCTGCGCTGCCTAAACAAACTACAACGAATCAACCGGCACCTGAAGCGAATCAGTCTATCTCTGGAGAAAGGCCAGCTGATGGTCTCACGTTTTGAGAGCAGCCGGAGCCGCAGAGACAGGATCTACCGTCGGTATCCGGCCGTGATCCGCCAGGTTCAGTTTGCCGCAGATACATTCATCAACCGGATGCTTCCGAAGCTGGGACCGACACGTGGGATCTATTACAGGTTGAAAAAGGTGCCGGATCGTATTTTGAGCGAGACGGAGTGCCTGGGGCGTATCGCCTCCTGCGGTTTCGATATTGTGGCCACGATGAAATTCGGGACGGAAACCGTGGTGCTGGCACGAAAGGAGTCGGACCCGCGCTACGAGAAGGCCCCGGAATACGGGCCGTTGCAGATGGTTCGGAGAATCGGGCGAAAAAATCGACGACTGAAAATCGCCACGTTTCGCACCACCTACCCATTTGCAGAATTTTTGGGGAAGCACGAGGACGATGATTCTTCCAAGAAGAGCACGCTTGGCCGGTGGCTCACATCATACGGTCTCCACTACCTGCCGGCACTGCGCCATATTGTTAGGCGAGAGCTGAAACTGGTGGGCGTAAAGGCGTTGACCAAGCAGGAGTATAACCGGCACCCGGAGTGGCTTCAGAATGAGCGATTACGATACCGCCCGGGACTCATCCAGCCGCATCATGCCGATCTGCCGGAGAGCGAAATCGAATTTTTCACATCCGAGGCGAACTACCTCGCCGCCTACCGCCAGAATCCCATACGTACGGATATTCGATACTTTCTGAAGGCCGTCACAAATGTCTTCATCAAAAAGAAAAAGGGCAGAAAAGCCGGGGATGATCTAAAAGAATAAATGAAACCAGCTCGGAGCTATGTGTGTGTTGAGGGGGTATTGGAGATTGGCCACAGAATATTTGTGAAAAGTTGGAAAAAGAATTCCTCCAGCAGGATTCAGGATATTCAATCACGAGAGTCTTTTGAAGAGGCACCAATTCATCAATGGATCAATAGCTTACCTTTCGTCTTTAGATAAAATCTAACCTGATGATTCAGCGATCAAAGCAGCCCCACAAAATTGCGGTGGATGCATGTAGGTCGGACGTCCCCGTTCGACAGGGTTGTTCGTTTCTTGTGGTTGATTTGCAGAATGTAGGTTTTAGGAGCGGTATCAGCGATGACATCATAAAAAAGATGGTCCCTGTTTCAAGATAATCGAAGCAGGAGCTTCGATCTACAAATCAGCCCAATCGAAGCGGGAGCTTCGGATTACGATTCAACAGTCCGGAAAGTCATCGGATGAGGCATCAACTCTTCGATGAATGGATGATGCACTTCTCGTTTTTTCATAGAAACTCATCAGATAACGCACGAATGGTTACGCCCCAGCGAGTAACACTGAGCCCCCTATGGGGCGTATAGCAACAGCCCCGTACAAGCGCCGTGGTTTCTCGGCGCGCCGTGCGGGGTAGAGATGAGCCACCACCTAAATTCCCCGAGGCAGTGAGTGTTGCAAAAGAAACGAATAGAGTCGATGGGGTATAACCGTAGGTCGGACGTCCCCGTCCGACAGGGTTGTTCGTTTGTTGTAGTTGATTAGCAAGATGTAGGTGTTAGGAACGGTACCAAAGATTACATCCAAAAAAGGATAGTCCCTGTTGCAAGGCAATCGAAGCAGGAGCTTCGATTTACGATTTAACCCAATCAAATCATCTCCGGAAACTCATCCGATGACGTTTCTATAGTTGATCAGGGCAGGGAGACGGTTCGTCTTAAAAGCCATTCACCGGTCAGCATCAGGATGACGAGGATAAACCAGAGTGGGTTACTGCTCATATATTGCGTCTCTTCGGTAACGGTTTCAACCGCTTTATCCAGCTGATTATCGCGAAGATAGTCATACAGCGGGTCAAGTGAGTAGTCATTTAAAAACTCACCACCGCTCCGGATGGCGATCTGCTGAAGCGTGTTGTCATTTCGGCGTGTGTCCACAAACTCAATCATCGAGCGGCTGACATCAAACCGTGCCTGATCTTCGCCTATTGTGCGCTCGTTTTTTACCGCTTTCCCCTCTACAATATAGTTTCCCTCCGGCAGAGGTTCTGCACTCACCCGGTAGTTACCGCGGCCGTTATGACTCATGAGCAGGGTGCGCGACTCGTTACTATCCTGCGAGCGCAGGTTCAGTTCGATCACTGCATTGGGTTCAGCTTCTTGTCGTTCATTGACGAGCGTGGCCCGGATCTCAATCTCCTCTGTATCCGTAAATGTAGATTTCACCAACTCCAGGTCCAGGTTTCTTTGGTTGGGGGATGTGGCAACCCAGGAAATCAGATCTGTAAAAAATCGGGTAAAGAAACTGGATACATTCTCATTTGCCGTTGTCTCAAACCGGTACCATCCAAACGCATTGATGCCGGCGAGGCGCCTTAGACCGGCTGATTCGGTAATCACCAGGGGAATATTGGTCTCCTGACGCTGGAATTCCCCGGTAAATAACGTTTCGGATAGCGGCGAGGTGTTGTATTCGGAACGATACGATTGCAGCGTTGGAAACCGCCGGAATTCCTGTGCAGAAAACTCCAGCAGCGGATGGCTATAAGGATCCAGTTCCTGTTTGAGATGCACGTTCAGCAGGGACTGCCGGGCAGTGGCCACAGAGTGGGTTAAAAAAGGACGGCTGCCAAGCTGTTCATGCCGGGACTGTGCATTAGGCGTGAGAACGTATAAAAACGGGACCTCATTCTGCTCTTCAATCCAGGAGAGGAGCGGGTCATTGGGAGCGGGCAGACCGTGAAGCAGAATAAGATCTGGCTGAAAATCGAGTTCACGGGGATCTTCCCCCATCAGCTTACGTTCGCTCAGGCGTGTGGCAGAAAACAGTTCATTCTGGGAATCGGTCGCTATCAGCCTGCGAATCGTACCAACATCCGGATGCACCTGGAAAGCGAGAGAGACAATTCGTGTTTTTTCATCCAGGACATCAACGGTTAGTCGCTCCCGGTTATTTTGAAGCGTAAATTCATCCTCCAGGCCGGGAATATTAATTTCATACTCATAAAAGCCCTCTTCTTCATGGCGGTCGGTAAATTGTACTGTATGGCTCGATACCGGTTCGGGAAAGGTAATCGACTGAGAGTCGACAATTCTGCCCTCCTTCAGAAACTGAACATCGGCCGTCTTCCCGGCAAATCCTTCCTGCTGAATTTCTGTACGAAACTGCTGTTCTGTGTTTGTATACGACACGGATGTGTACTCTGTATTCGCGACCAGCACATCCTGTACTTCCGTGGTATCCCCAACAGGAACCGTAAACACAGGGGAGGCGAGCGACTGTGCAGAAAATACCGGGTTCCGCCCCTGGGTGTAAATGCCGTCGCTTAGCAGTAGGGATGCCACAACCTCGCCCGGCTGCTCCAGGTTGTGGTCAAGTACCGATTGCAGGTCTGTTACGGCCCCCTCCGCTTCCGGTTCAGTTCCTTGCCGGACACTTCCGTCAAACAGATAATACGTTGTGGCAAACGAATCGCTTAGCTGATCGCGGACCTGGTTGATGATCTCCCGGTAAGAGTCCAGCCCCTGGTAATCACCCCGTTCAACAGATACACTCTGGCTGTTATCGAGGTAGATATTTACTTGAGGTTCGGATCTCTCAACAGACCTGTCGATAAAGAAAGGGTTCAGCAGCAGAATAGCCAGGATAGTAAAAACACCGGCCCTCAGCCCTACAAGCGACCACTTTTTCCATGCTGTGATTGATTCAAGATAGGCGTAACTCCACCATGCAGCGCCGAGACAGAGAATAAGTACGGCGGCCCAGATTGCGATCGGCACGGTCGGGTTCAGCCCCTGGAACAGAAACGTAGTCATGCCTGAATCTCCGGTCATTTACAGTGAATCAACAAGCGTATTGATAACGTCCACGGTGGAAATTCCCTCCGCTTCAGCTGCATAATTCGTGACGATCCGGTGGCGAAGTACCGGAATGGCAAGGGCGTGCAGATCTTCAATTTCAACATTGTATCGTCCGCGGGATAGCGCCCGGGTTTTCGCACCGATAATCAGGTATTGAGATGCCCGAGGGCCGGCTCCCCATCCAAGATACTGGTTTACAAAATCGGAGCTGTTATTTTTGCCCGGGCGTGTCATCGTGACAAGCTGTACGGCCTGGTTCAGCACGTGATCGGGCACAGGCACCTCGCGCACCAGGTGCTGAAGATCAAGGATCTGCTTCTTTTCCAGAATGGAATCAATCGTTTTTTCCGACGGTGAGGTGGTTTGGGATACAATACGGATCTCTTCCTCGAACGACGGGTATTCAAGCCAGATATTGAACATGAACCGGTCGAGCTGTGCTTCCGGCAGGGGGTAGGTTCCTTCTTGTTCAATGGGATTTTGGGTGGCCAAAACAAAGAATGGGAGATCCAGGTCGAATTTGTTTCCGGAGGCGGTAATGGTAGCCTCCTGCATGCCTTCAAGCAGTGCCGCCTGTGTTTTCGGGGGCGTTCGGTTGATCTCGTCTGCAAGCACTATATTTGCAAATATTGGCCCTCTGATAAACCGGAATGATTTTTTGCCAGTCTGTTTATTGTCTTCAATTACCTCCGTTCCGGTGATATCCCCCGGCATCAGATCTGGTGTAAACTGCACGCGGTTAAACGTCAGATTCATGGTTTTTGCCACGGTTTGTATCAGCAGCGTTTTAGCAAGTCCGGGAACACCCACAAGCACGCAGTGTCCTCTTGAAAACAGGGCGATCAAGAGCTGTTCAACGACATCCTGCTGGCCCACAACTTTTTTGGCGATTTCGGTTTTTATGCGGCTAAACGACTGCTCAAAAAATGCTGCGGCCTCCTTCGGATCGGCAGGGATGGGGTCGCTCATTCGGTTCCCTCCACAGACTGGGGATCGGTCATCATCATGTCTGCATCCGGGTCTATATCGTCGGGCATTTCGATTTTATATTCAACATAAATCTCATCGCGAATATCTTTGAGCCATTCGCTCAACACTCTCATCTGTTTTCGCTGGAGTGCGATATTGCGTATCCGTTCGTAATCGTCGTCAAGATTTGCTTTGTGCTCGGGGATATGTTTATCAAGCCGCACGATGCGGTAGGCCCGCTTGTTGCTGCCGGGCATGCGGAAGGGACGCGGGTCCGATATGTCCCCTTCTTCTTCAAGGAGCAGGGCTATTCGATAGAGTGACGGCTCCAGGTCATCGATTGCAAGTCGGCGCTCCCCGGTCTGACGGTTCATGATTCTTCCGCCCATTGATGCAGTGGATTCATCATCTGAATGCTTTCGGGCAAGCTCTGCAAAACTTTTCCCGTGATTTATCACACTGTCCCGCAGCGCCTCGAGCGTATTGATGGCGTACTCCTCGTCCACACTCTCTTGGTCAATTTCAATCAGAATATGGTTGGTTTCGATCTCATCGCCCTGGCGGTCGTTCAGGCGAATGATGTGGTAGCCAAAATCAGTTCGCACAACCTCGGAAATTTCACCAGGTTCAAGTGCAGAGGCGGCAGCAGAGTAGTTGGCCACGAGGTCATTTATCGGCATCATCGGCAATAAGCCACCCCGGGGAGCTGATGGCCCATCACTGTATTTTTCGGCCATTGCTTCGAAATTTTTACCGTGATTGATAAGAGAATCGCGAATGGCCCGGGCCTTTTGGAGGGCGGTATTCCGTGCATCATCCAGTTCAGGCGGGGTAATCACAATTTGTGACAGTTCAAGCTGCTCCGGGATGATGGGGAGCTGTTCATCCGGAATCTCTTCAAAAAACTCCCGTACTTCCGGGCGCGTAATTTCCACACGGCTCATCCGCTGGCGCTGAACCTCCTGGGTAATCATCTGCTCGCGAAAATTTTCACGAAAATCTGCTCTGATCTGCACCAGGCTATTGCCAAGAGCACGTTCAAGCTGCTCTTCGCTGCCCGCCTGGCGAACCATCTGATCGATGCGCTGATCCATTGCCCGATTCACCATTTCGTCGGACACAACAACTGAATCGAGCTCTGCTTTTTCAAGCATTACGTAATTGTCCACCATCGACTCAAGGGCTGAATACCAGAGATCTTCTGAAAACGAGACCTGCTGATCGTTCATCTCTGACTGCTGCAGGTACTGCCTCACCTCATCATCTACGTCAGATTTTAGGATGATGCGATCGTTGACAATCGCCACAATTTTGTCTGCCACCTTTTTTTGTTGTGAAAAGACGCTGCCGGCAGTCAATAGTGCAATCATGAGCAACAAAACTATCGATTTGAAAATATTCATGTAGTTAATTGGATTCTGATGTTCTTGTGTAGTTCTTTAATGCAGATTCTGTATTCTCTTTACTAAGCCGCTGAATGTCGTTATTTGATTCGGCCTGCAGGTAGAGATTACGTTTGTACGTGTTGGTTATTCTTTGTGATTTTTCAAGTTTCAGCCACTCCCTGATTTGGGGAATAAGCCATTCAAAATCGGGAGGATCGCCCTCGGCGCGCTCTTCCATAAGCTGCACGAAATGGTACTGTCCATTATGAAAAAGAATCGGTGAAATTTCTGTAATTCCAATCACACCAAGGTAACGATTTAAGACCGGGATATCATCAAGGGCCATAGAATAGGGCCAAAACTGTTTGGATTCGCGTAATTGCAGCACAGGATTAACACTGTATGTGCTTACTACATCCTGCCAGCTGATACCGTTCATGAGATCACGACGGGCATTATCAATTTCAGTACGTGTATTTGTTGTTAGATGACGGAAGCGCAGATATTTTTCATCAAGCACAAATTTATCCCGGTGCACCTGGAAATAATTTTGAGCCTCATCCCGGCTGATCGCCAGCTCGTCGCTATTTTCTGCAAGCACGTATTCAACAAGCATATCTTCAAGAAGCTGCTGCTCCAGCCGTTCTACTCGTTCCCGGAATGATCTGTCGAGGTGCAGCTGAAGCCGGCGGGCTTCATTCACAGTGATCTTGGAATAGATCCACTGTTCTTTAAACGACTCAACAGCCCGGAGCGTGTCATCGCGGAGTGCCACTTCAGGAATCTGCTCCAGGGCATCATCAAGCGTCAATGTTTCGCTTCTCACGGTAGCTAACACCGTCTCTGAATCAGATTCAGCATTGGGCGAACATCCCGAAAGTAGCAGCAGGCTGATTGTGATAACGCCCAGAGTAATCTTGATGGTATTGGTGCAGGTGATCATTTAGAGCTGCCGGTTTGAATTCTTTCCGGAAATGTTTGTACCCCATACC
>JAAAOB010000085.1 GCA_009909035.1 Bacteroidota bacterium | reverse complement strand
GTACCTGCCTCATCCATCCGTTTTCAAGGCCGCTTCAATTCGAAGCGTCCTTTTTTTTGAACCGTCAAAAAAATTAAAAAATTTTTGCAAGATTTTATGATCTCGATTGTCTAATTAGTATTAAGAAAGGACTTTGCTAAACCCTTTTGGTCATCCTGAACCCCGCATTCCCGGGGCAGGTTTATTTCAGGACCGTGTCCGACTCCCGGCGGATCTCCATTATTGGGTTATCAGCGGGTTTTGGAGATTCCGGATCAAGTCCGGAATGACCGAATCACGGGGTTTTGCATAGCCCTCTAAGACTCATTCGCATTCGCAGCAGGATTTGTGGTTCTTTCATGACGGAATCAACTCAACAAAAGACAAGTACATTTGAGGAGCTGTATGAAGAATATGGCGATCGGATTTTGAATACGGTCTACAGGATGATCGGTGGTGAAGATGCAGCCAGGGATCTGACGCAGGATATCTTTATGAAAGTCTATGAAAATCTTGAGGATTTTAATCATCAATCCAATGCATATACCTGGATCTACCGAATTGCCGTGAACCATACATTAAACTACCTGAAGAAAAAAAACAGGTATAGTTGGCTGGATCTGCTGGAGCGATCTGTCTCGGAGGTGATTCAATCGGAGACCCCGATAGTTGAATTTTGGGGTAACGATGGGTTTGAATCGCCTGACATGAAGTTAGAGAAGCAGGAACGGGAAGTGCTCGTCTGGAAACTCATTCAAAAACTCCCGGTTAAATACAGGATGCCGCTCGTTCTGCAGCGATATGATGAAATGGGGAATAAGGAGATCGCGGAAGTAATGGATCTGAGTATCAGTGCAGTTGATTCCAGGATTTTTCGGGCCAAAAAGAAATTACTGGCACTCATGAAACCGCATCTGGAGGATTTAAGAGATTAGTTTAAAGAAAAAGGTGATACTATGAAGAGTAACAGATACCACGTAAAAAAATATTTTATTGATTGGTTGGAAGGACAACTTGATGATGACAAGGAAAAAGAGGTCAACCGGCATTTAAACCAGTGTGAATCTTGCCATTCATACTTTCAAACCATGCAGGGTGTCATGGAAGAGCCAAATCCCGAACAGCTGCCCCATTTAACGAAAGATCCCTACCTGGCTGTTCGGATTAAACAGAAAGCATTCAATGTTGATGAACAGGCGTCGGGTTCCATTTTTGGTCTTTCGAAAGCATTAACCGGATCACTGGTTGCGATTGGACTCGTCTTTGGGTTTTTAATGGGGCAGCTTCTGGTGTATCACACGCAAACGTCACAAGATGTTGCCGAACAGACCTCGGTTACAGAATTGTATTACGAGGGGATGGTTCAGCCGAGCCTGGGATCAAATTTTGAACAAGTAGTAACAGAAATGGAAGGTGATCAGCAATGAAAGTAAAAACAATGGTCGGCACACTCATCTTTTTAATTGTTCTCAATATCGGGGTGTTGGGCACGATTGTGTATCTACATATGGCTGGCCAACAACCTCCTATTGCCAGGTTTTTAAATCCCGAACCAAGATTTGAGCCCCCTCTTGCCGGCGAAATGGAACGCGTTGATAATCTGACTCCGGAACAGCAGCAAAAGATGGTTCAACTCGTACAATCCTATCAGTCAGAAATTGAACCTCTGCAGGAAGAGATCCGGGTTCTTGAACAAGAGATGTTTCAATTACTGGTCGATCAGGAAGAGGTTGATTCCGTTGGGACTGATGATATTTTGCGTAAAATTGCCGAAGTTCGATTAGAGATCAGTAAGCGTGCCTTGGAGAGTCTGCAACGTTCAAAAACATTTCTGACTAAAGAACAGCAGAATAGCTTTATCCGGAGAATTATGTCGACCGGCCGCAGGCCCAATTTGGGTCCCGGGCCCAACGGCCCCAACCCACCCATGTTAAACAGGCCGTTTGACGATCAGTAAAGGAGTATCCGTCACTGCGATTCACTCCTATAAAGAATAAATGAAGTCTGATCTGATTGTTCGCTACACCTGTAGCCATCTATAGATCCTGAGATTTTCGATATCGTTCGCGCGGTTCTAATCTGGCATTTTTCAATCTGATTCTATCCCATCCTGCTGTCCAATTCCTATCCCATTCAAAAAATTTCAAAAATCTTGCAAGAGTTTGGGCCTGCGATTGTCTAATCAAACAAGCAGCAAACAAAAACAATGAATAAGGAGGAATACCATGGGTAACCAAATAGTTCAAGCTGTTCTGGTACTTTTTTTAATGAGCACAATTTCTTGCTCTGATACATTAAACTCGACTACTGATGCAACGACTGATCTGGAGTTTATGGAACCGATGACGTCGTCACTCATGTCTCTCGAAAGTAACGATACAAGTGGAAATGGCATATTTATACTGAACTGGAGTGCTTTGAATCCCCGGTTTTCAGCAGACAATGAAAACAAGCTGGGAATGGCGATGGCCATCGGGTTTGATGAACAAGTTTCATTGAAGCTACCCTACAATACCAGCACCGTGGATATGGGATCTGTAAGCATACAGTCTGCACAAGGGGAAGCGGTTGAACTGAGGAAACAATCCAGCCGGTTTTCAGGTGAACATACGGTCTACAGTCATCGATCTTTCGGGCCTTTTTCGAATGAAGCGTCACTCACTTATCAAGCAGGGGCTGAGTACACGATTCATACAACGGGGTCTGAAGTTTTTCCGGCTCTCAACCTGAAAGCAACCACACCGGAAAAGCAAGTGTCGATTATTACACCCTCTTCAAATCGCCTGGAGAACCATTCCGGGGGTATTGATTTAAGCTGGGATGCGGTATCCGGAAAGCCTGTAGCAATCCATATTCGTCCCTCGTTCAACCCAAAAGAGGGCGGAAAACCCGGGGAATTTAATCGTGAAGACTCAGAGATGATCCTGCTGGAAGATCAAAATGGGTCCTACACCATTACTGGAGAAACCCTGACTGAAATTGCAGATCGTACGGATGCAAATGTACTTCATATCTCAGTTGGACAACTCCACGTGAATGATATTGAGTCCGGTGACCAAACATACAGGATCATCATGAGATCAGCCGATCACAGAACAGTTCAGCTCAATTAATTCATCAAATAGGTAAAAAACCCGTTGTGGCAGATGCGGTAATTCTCATCTGCCACATGTAATATTCTGCCAATATTTCTGCTAAGAGTGAGCTCGTTTAAAGCCCAAACCGGCGCAAGTAACACTTCCTTGAACACGTGTGCCAGATGGGATTAAGGCTGTTTACATAGCATATGGCTTACATGTAGCCCTTTCATTCACAAAATTTCTAAATCACAGGCAGTTCAATGAAAATAGAAGATGATTACAAATACATCCCAGCATGCATCCTTCTGCTACTTTTATCTCAACTGATTCTACCTGAGCTTGCGTTTAGCCAGGAAAAAGAATCGATCAGAGGAATTGTAAAAGATGAGAGTACAGGAGAGGGTCTACCCCACGTTAACGTAGGAATTTTGAATACAAAACAAGGTACTACGACCAACGCCGATGGCTATTTCGCGATTGTAAATCTCCCGGCGGATTCAGTAACCTTATCGTTCAGCTATATCGGATATCAAACCAAAACAGTGACAGTGGATTCCACATCAAGTGAACAGTTACTGGAGGTGGAATTAGCAAAGACTACATCCCGGCTTGGTGAGGTTACGGTTAAAGCCGAAGAGTATGATTACATAAAAACAGACAGGATCAGTCGAACGTCGATCTCACCAAGGCAAATAGCAAATTTGCCAAGTATTGGTGAAAAAGATATTTCTCGGGCGCTGCAGCTGCTACCAGGAGTGAGCGGGACGAACGAATCGACAGCGGGACTTTATGTCAGAGGGGGTACGCCCGACCAAAACCTGATCGTGCTGGATGGAATTACGCTCTATAAGGTCGATCATTTTTTCGGATTCTTCAGTGCCTTCAATAGTAATGCTATCCAGGATGTTCAGCTTTATAAAGGTGGGTATCCGGCAAAATATGGCGGCAGGCTATCCAGTGTCATGGAGTTAAATGGTCGGTCGGGAAATTTTAATGAGTTTTCATTCAGCGGAGGGTTGAGTGCCCTCAGTGCGGATGCCACGGTTGAATTTCCGGTAACAGAAAAAGCCTCTGTTCTTATTTCCGGCCGGCGATCCTACACAGATATCATTCGGACCGGAATTTACAATAAAATTTTTGGGCTCTTTGATGATGGGACTACAGGGCCGGGTGGTAATGAAACAGGAGGTCCGTTTGGGGGAGGACAGTTTCAAACGGAACCCGATTTCAATTTTTATGACTTGAATACGAAAATCACGTACCGCCCCTCCCAGAAAGACCTTGTTGCCCTGAGTTTATATGGCGGGCAGGATAACCTGGACAATTCAAGAGACCAGGAATTTGGCGGATTTGGACCGAATAGCAGTGAGGAAGATGTGACGGATGTTTCAATACAGGATGAGACAAGATGGGGAAATCGTGGAGTGGGGTTGCGCTGGTCACGCTTTTGGAATGACCGGCTGTACAGCAATGCCGTGGTGTCATACTCCAATTATTATTCCGACCGTGACCGGAGGAATTCAAGCGAGGATGAGGAACGCGCTTTTGGTGGTTTTGATATAAGAGGAGAAAACGATGTCCGCGATTTTACCTTTAAACTCGATACTGAATACAAACTTTCCGATTCGAATGATCTGAAAATTGGAGGCCAAATCACTCAAAATGATATCAATTATCAAAATACGTTAAATGATACGCTAAATGTTGTGGATCGGAGTGACCTGGGAACCATCTATTCCGGGTATGTGCAGGACGACTGGACCCTATTTGACCGGTTACGGCTTACAGCGGGAATGCGCGCCAGTTATTTTGATGTGACGGATGAAGTCTATTGGCAGCCACGGGCATCTCTGGAATTAAACATTACAGACCATCTGAAGGTTAAAGGCGCCTGGGGCCGATATAATCAGTTTATCAACCGAACGGTGTTGGAAGATATTCAGCAGGGCAGCACGGATTTCTGGTTGCTGACCGGAAACGACGGGATGCCGGTTGGTTCCTCGGAACACTACATTGTGGGAGCCTCCTACGAGCGCCCCAACTTCCTCATTGATGTTGAAGCATATCAAAAAGATTTGAGTGGATTATCTGAATATTCACTCCGGTTTGGCGGACCCTTGTCCAGCATCGAACAGGAGGAACTGTTCTTTTATGGTGATGGTACCACGCGTGGAATAGATGTTTTATTCAAACAGAATATTGGCAGATATACGGGATGGGCCAGTTACACGCTAAGTGATACCGATTACACCTTCGATGGATTGAACAACGGGAATCCATTCCCGGCACTGCACGATCAGACACATGAATTCAAGTTGGTGAGCAGTTTCAAACTGGGTCAATGGACACTTGCTGCCAATTGGGTGTATGCCACCGGCAAGCCGTACTCCGCACCTGTGGGTTATTACGATCTGACCCTTCTTGACGGTACAGAGTATTCCTACCTGCATATTGGAGAGAAGAATGGATTCAGGCTTCCCGCTTATCACCGGATGGATCTGTCTGCAACGTACGAATTTAATCTTGGTAGACAAGGGAACAGCGCTAAGCTGGGATTGTCTGTGTTCAATGTGTACGACCGGAATAATGTATGGTATCGTGAATTTTCTGTAGATGAACAGGATGTTGCGGTTACCGATATAAACTACCTCGGTTTTACACCAAACCTATTTTTCAGAATAAATCTATAACGTATACCTATGAAAGTTTTCAAAATTCTATTTCTTGGCGGATTACTTATCACTGTTTTTACTCAATGTGATCAGCTCACAGAACCCAGCGGTGAAGAAGAGATTCCCGTGGTTGAAGGGTATCTATACAGCGATCAAACCACGCATCAGGTTCAGTTATCGCTGATGATTCCCCTTACCAGTACGGATACAATGCCTGAACCTATTAATGACGCTGATGTGGTATTGAGGCATAACGATGCAGTTTATCCTTTCAGTCTCGCTCCGGGTGATTCCGGTGTATATGAATATGCCAGGGACGATCTTACCATCCGTCAGGGCGAGACATATGCCCTTGAAATAAATACTAACAGCAGTACGCTTACCTCGGAGACGAGTGTGCCTCAGGCACCCGAAAATGTTTCCATCTCTGATGACAGAGTTTTCATTGATTCGGACCAGTCTTTTTTTGAGATCATCCAAAACTTACCGGAACCAGAAATAACATGGAACAACCCGGAAGAGAGATATTTTTACATTGTTGTAGAGAATCTTGAAAATCAACCGGAACCGATCATTAACAATGAAAATGCACCGGGTTTTAACGGAGGCCTGTTTGCAGGAAATCTGTCATTCAGAACCACACCCACAAACGATGATTCGTACACTATAAATCTGAGGGGAGGATTTTACGGCCTGCATAAGGCAACGATCTACAGTGTGAACCGGGATTACGTGAACCTTTTCGAAGAACGAGAACAGGATTCAAGACAACTGAATGAACCTCCCACAAATATTAAAAACGGTCTCGGTATATTTACCTCATTCAGTAGTGAGAGTATATTTTTTAGAGTGCGAAAAGAATGAACTGCCTCAGTACAGAGCCCGCGAGGGATCGCGATGGGGGAAGGTGGCTTTTATCTTGTGAGGCTGTCCAAAAAGAACGTCATCCCGCACTTTCCCGAGGGGATCACCATGGGGGATGCGGGATCTCCATCTTTTGATATGATTAGGAGATCCCGGATCGGGGTCCAGGATGACGAAATAGATAATTTTTCTGCAATACCGCGCTCTTTTTGGACAGCCTCAGAATTACGCCACTTCTGATTAACAAAGAAGACGGGAAGTTGATATCAATTCGTTTTCTTTTTTAAGGGAGGCTGCTAAAAAATAAAATACAAATATCGCACCCAAATTCAGGTTCTCCCTCTGATACTGCCCCAAAATAAAAAAGCCCTGAAAGATCATATCTCTATGTTCTTCAGGGCTTTACTTGAATGTGGGACCGGGCGGATTCGAACCGCCGACACACGGATTTTCAGTCCGTTGCTCTACCGACTGAGCTACAGTCCCTTCACACAAGACGCCAAAGATAAGGGCTTTTTAAACCCTTCACAATTAAACCGGGGAATTTTTCTGAATTAATTGAGGGGATGACGAATACCGAGTAAGGAAGGATACATTCTGAAAGTGGTTGCAACTCATATCTGGTTAATTGATTATGAGCCAATGATTACACTGATTTATGAATCGTCATTAACGGACACCCATCGCCTCCGCTCCGCTTCGGCACTTCCCTCAAGGGAAGATCTGGGTACCGAATCAACGAATACGCTACTTCACAAATCAATCGAACTTGACACCCCTCCCCTCAAGCGGAGATTTCACCAACCGCCCGTACTGCGATCAGCAGGTTCACTTCATCATTCGGTGTTGGATATTCGATATTCATCGGTTTTCCTGTATCTAATCTACCAATTCCCTCTTTCCGATATGAATATCTTTCAGGCGCATCTGCAGGCTGCGTCGGCCGTTCCAGTAGTTCTCCTCCAGTACGTATGCCACGTCAATCTTATTCTCGCTGCAGTCAATCAGCTGCGGCATATACTGGTGCATGTTAAAGCCGATGGCATCGAAAACGGCGGACTCTCCCTGGCTGACTTTCATCTTCAGGTGACCGTTGCCAACAATGGTGGGAACCCCTTCAATGCAGACATCCTTGCTCACAAAAACCGGGCGGAGATTCCCGGGACCAAACGGCTCAAACTGGCTTAGCAGTTTCCAGAACCGCTTGTCGACCTGCTGCAGGTCCAGGTCGCCATCAATCATAATTTCCGGCAGAAAGTCGTTCTCCTTCAGGTATTGGCAGGCAATCTGGTCGATCCGCTGCCGGAACTCCTCCAGGTTCGACTCGTCCATGGTCAGCCCGGCGGCAAATTCGTGTCCCCCGAACTGTTCCAGGAGATCCTCGCATTTTTTAAGCGCTTCATACATGTTAAAGCCCTTGATAGACCGGGCCGAGCCTTTGATTTTTCCCTCCACCGTGCTGAGCATGATGGCCGGGCGGTAGTAGGCATCTACCAGTCGTGAGGCCACAATACCGATCACGCCAAGGTGCCAGTCGGGATCGTGCAGAACCATCGAGGAGATCTTATCGACATCGAAATTGGTTTCCAGTTTATCCACGGCCTCATCCATCGTGCGGGTGTCGGTGGTGCGGCGACGCTTGTTCGTCGCTTCCAGTTCGCGCGCGTGCCTGGAGGCCTCGGTCTCGTTTTCGGAGATCATCAACTCCACGGCAATGGTAGCATCCCCCATGCGTCCGGCGGCGTTGATCCGCGGGCCGATGGAAAAAACGATACTGGAGGTGGTGATGGTGCCGATTTCCACGTTAATCAGCTTCAGCAGCTCTTTCAGGCCGATTCGTGGGTTGGAGTTGAGCATAGAGAGACCTTCTCGCATCAGGATCCGGTTTTCATCCACAATCGGCACAATATCGGAGGCGATGGAGACGGCTACAAGATCCAGGTACTTGTAGGCCAGGGTGCCCGACAGGCCCAGCTCTTCGATGGTTCCCTGTATCAATTTAAAGCCAACTCCGGCGCCCGAGAGCCCGTCGAACGGGTAGTTGCAGTCGGGCCGTTTGGGATCCAGCACCGCAACGGCATCCGGTATCTTGTCTCCAACGTTGTGATGATCGCAGATAATCAGGTCGATCCCGTGTCGGCGCGCATAGTTTGCCTCTTCGATCGCCGTAATGCCGCAGTCTACGGAGACAACAAGATCGGCTCCAATCTCTTTGGCGTGGTTGATGCCGTCGGGGTTAATGCCGTATCCCTCTTTGAACCGGTGCGGGATGTAGTACTCCACCCGGATCCCGAAGCTTTTCAAAAAGGTGTAGACAATACTGGTGGCCGTTGTGCCGTCTACATCGTAATCACCATACACAAGAACCGTTTCCCCTCCCCTGATGGCGTGACAAAGGCGCTGGGTAGCCTTTTTCATATCCTTCATCAGGAATGGGTCGTAGAGATCATCAATCCCGGGCCGAAAAAACTTTTTGGCTTTTTCGAACGAGTCGATCCCGCGCAACGACAGCAGGTGCGCAATCTGTTCCGGTACGTTTAGTTCTTTTTGGAGATTTTGGGTGATTTCTTCATTATCCGGCGCATCATATATCCATCGTAATGACATAGTTCATGGTTCGTTTTATTTTTATTGAACAGGCAGCGGAGAATCACCTCGCAGAAGCCAGGGGTATCAAAATATATTTTTAAAAAAAACGATATCGGCACCACTCAATTATAAAAAATGTGGCAGACAATCCTGCAGGTTTAATTATGTTAAATATTACAGATTCTTGAAAAGGCCGGAGACAATTCCATAACTTTGGAAGCGTTTCCAAACGATTATATTCATAATAAAACAGGATAAGAAAATGGATACAACCACGGCACGTACAAGAGAAGAAAAACCGGTGAACAGTGATCAATTCCCCCTTTTTGCGGATCTGGCACGTGGCGGCCACGAGCAGGTGCTGGCCTGTTCACACCCGGCCACCGGACTCAAAGCCATTATTGCCATTCACGACACTACGTTGGGCCCCGCGCTTGGCGGCACCCGGATGTGGATGTATAAAAATGAGCACGACGCCATGCGCGATGTTTTGCGTCTGTCGCGCGGAATGACCTACAAGGCGGCGATATCGGGACTCAACCTGGGCGGCGGAAAGGCGGTCATTATCGGCGACCCGCACACGGATAAAAATGAATCCTTGTTCAGGGCGTTCGGTCGATTTATCGATGGCCTTGGCGGCCGCTACATTACTGCGGAAGATGTGGGAATGACCGAGCAGGAGATGGAGTGGATCTATTCCGAAACCAAATATGTGACCGGCATTCCGAAGTCGATGGGCGGCAGCGGCAATCCATCGCCCGTCACCGCATACGGCGTCTACATGGGGATGAAAGCGGCGGCAAAGAACGCCTACGGAAGCGACTCCCTGGATGGCAAGCGCATCGCGATACAGGGCGCCGGTAATGTAGCATCTCACCTGGCGCGCTACATCTCGAAAGAGAACGCCACGCTGTTTATCACGGATATTTACAAGGAGAAGGCGCAACGTCTTGCCGGGGAGTGTTCAGCAACGTACGTCTCTCCCGATGAAATTTACAGCCTGGAGGTGGATATCTTCAGCCCCTGCGCCCTGGGCGGCGTGGTGAACGACGATACCCTGCCGGTCCTGACATGCGATATTCTTGCGGGCGGTGCCAATAACATCCTGGATGATGAAGAGAAGCACGGAGCCGAACTGAAACGGCGGGGGATCCTGTATGCTCCGGATTACGTCATTAACGCGGGGGGAATTATCAATATTTCCAGTGAGCTCGAGGGGTACAAAGAAGAGCTGGCGATGCGCAAGACCGGGCGCATTTATGATACTGTGACCGACATCCTTGCCTATGCTGAAACCAATGATATCACGACCATTGAAGCGTCGAACCGGCTTGCGGAGAAACGTATCCGTGCGGTTGCTGACACCGGGAGCATCTACTCATCCTCGAGCCACTTTTCCCACCGGAAAGGCGAGCTATACATGCGGGACAGGAGGTGAACTCCTGCAGCCTCACCGATCATGCGAATCGCGATGAACTGAAGACGCCAGGGACCTGTGCACAACTCGTTTTTCAGGCCACTACAACTCTCCTCGGGGCGTAATCGAGGTGGTCTGTTGTACCTGATCCGCGGAACCTTGTTCGGCTTGTTTCAATATAACTCCCTCGCTATTTTGTTCGCAGATCATCGAAACCACCTGAACCAACGGCCCCTGCATGAAATTCAAAATGCCCCACACGCTCACCCTTCTCTTTTACCTGATGGTGGCGGCCCTGGCCTTAACCTGGATCATTCCGCAGGGCTCGTTCGACACCGAGATCATTAACGGCCGTGAGGTCGTGCAGCCGGGTACATTTGAAATTGCCGGTGAACGCGAGTTTATGAGCCCTGTTGAGCTGTTTACAGCCATACCCCGGGCCTTTGCCGATGCCCAGATCATTATTTTTTTCCTGTTTATCATCGGTGGTGTATTGGCTATCATCCGCAAAACCGGCACTATTGACGCTCTTCTGGGACGCCTGCTCGAAAATCTTGGCGGAAAACCTGCGCTGCTGATTTTTCTTGTGGTGTTTGTCTTTGCATTTACATCGAACCTGATGGGAGCTTCGGCAGAATACATCCCGTTTGTGCTGATACTGGCGGCTCTTTGCAAAACCATGAAAATGGATACCATGACAGCGGTGGCCATCATTATTACCGGTTATGGCGTTGGATATGGAGCTGCGGCTTTCAACCAGTATACTGTGATAGTGGCGCAGGATATCGCAGAAATTGAAACCTTTTCCGGGTGGGCGGTTCGCCTGGGCCTGCTTGTGCCCTTTGTGATGATCGGTGCACACCACGTATGGAGCTATGCAAGCCGCGTACAGGCGGATCCGTCCGCCAGCCTGATGGCAGATTTTGAATCGGAACAGAACGCAGAAATCATTACTGAATATCCCTCCCTAAACTGGAAACACGTCACCATCGCAGCCGGTTTTATGACAGCGCTTGGCGTGGCCGTATGGGGAATTGCCACCCGGGGATGGTACCTGAATGAACTGGGAGCTGCTTTCCTGATACTTGGGGTCTTTACAGCATTTGTTGGTAAAATGGGCCCGAGTATTGTTTCCAAAGAGTTTGTGAAAGGAGCCAAAGACCTCACGGAAACAGCGCTCTTGGTGGGTATTGCCCGGGGCATTGCGCTGATTATGGAGGAGGGGCAGATTCTGCACACGATCGTTCATGCGATGTCCGTACCGCTCGAAATGGTGGGCCCGGAGCTGGCCGCTGTTGGGATGATGATCATGCAAACGGTGATGAACTTTTTCGTATCCTCGGGCAGCGGTCAGGCGTTTCTGACTATGCCGCTGATGGTGCCTTTAGGAGACATCCTGGGCGTTTCGCGCCAGGTCGCTGTTCAGGCATTCCTCTATGGCGATGGCTTTGCCAACATGATTGTTCCCACCAACCCCGTACTGATGGGAATTCTGGGAATGGCACATGTTCCCTACGACCGTTGGTTCCGTTTCTGTCTTCCGCTGCTGCTGAAACTTCTTACATTTGCCGCTATCTGCATGGTGGGAATGGTGGTGTTTGGCTTTTCCTGATTGTTCTTGGAAACCCTTATTTTAGATGTGGACCGTCACCGGATGAATTCGCTTCATCCGGTGAATGCCCGGTGGTTACATCATCCGTCGCATAATCTCTTGGCGCAACATTTCCCCCTTTCAACTCATCCGATGACGTGAAGTCGTCGGATGAGGGGAATTTCTTTCGCCCCGCGAGGACGTTGGTGAAGACCTGAATTCAGATTAATGAATATTCCCCATCAGTTTTCTGATCGGTTTACTGAAAAACAGAAGCAGCAGCCCGCCGCCCACAGTAGTCATCACAATCAGCCAGAAAAGATCCGGCAGCAGGTTGGGATCAGCCTGGATCGCCTCGTCGTTAAACTGACCCGCAATACGGCCGGCAATCAGGTTCCCGAAGGCAATACTCATAAACCAGATTCCCATCATTTGCCCTACAAGTTTCTTCGGGGCCAGTTTTGTTACCGCACTCAACCCAACCGGACTCAGACAAAGTTCGCCGGTGGTGTGCAGCAGGTAGGTCATGATCAGCCAGGTAGGCAGCACCTGATTGCCGCCGACTACGTAGAAAGAAGCGAACATCATCACCAGGAAGCCCAATCCGAGAAAGATCAGACCCAGGGCAAACTTCACGGGAGTGGACGGCTCCATGTTTTTCTTGGCAAGCCATACCCAAAGCCACCCAAACACCGGGGCCAGCGTAATGATGAAGATCGGGTTCACCGATTGCAGCCAGCTGGCCGGCATGAGCCAGCCAAAGATTTCGCGGTCGGTATAGCGCTCGGCAAACAGGTTCAGGGAGGAGCCCGCCTGTTCAAATCCGGACCAAAAAATAGCCGAAAAGATAAAAAGGGCGGCGATAACCCCGATTTTTTTCTTCTCATCTTCATTGAGGTTTTCCGCAATGTAGACGTAAACAAAATAGGCAATGACGAGAAAAAAGATGATAATTCCGGATGCATCCGCTATGGCAACCGGGTCAATCGATATCCACCCAAAGCTGATGGAGGCAAAGAGTGCCGCCAGCAGCGCGCCGGTTACCCAGAGCCCTTTTTTAATTCGCTGAAACAGTCGTTGTTGCTGCGCCGGGTCTTCCGCCTCTTCAGGCTCAAGTCCGATAGTGCCAAGGTATTTTTCCGTCAGTTTGTACTGAATGAGTCCCAGCAGCATGCCTACACCGGCTGCCCCGAACCCGTAGTGCCAGCTGATGCCTTCGCCAAGGTAGCCCGTAACCAGCGGCGCGATAAAAGCCCCGATATTAATACCCATGTAGAAGATGGAGAAACCTGCATCACGCCGGGCCTGTTCATCCTCACCATAGAGGGCTCCGACAATACTGCTGATGTTCGGTTTCAGCAGTCCGGTTCCAATCACAATCAACACCAGCCCGAGATAGAACGTAATGTTGCCGGGTATAGCCATGCTAAAGTGACCGGCCGTGATAATAATTCCGCCATACCAGATCGCATTTCTGAGCCCGAGAAACTTATCCGCCAGCCAGCCTCCCGGAAGAGCCAGCAGGTAGACGAACATGGTATAGAGCCCGTAGATGGCCGTTGCCGTGGTATCATCAAGACCCAGGCCGCCCCGGTTGATGGCGTCAACCATGAAGAGAACAAGGATGGCGCGCATGCCGTAGTAGCTGAACCGCTCCCAGAGCTCGGTTAAAAAGAGAGTTGCCAGCCCGCGGGGGTGGCCGAAAAATGAATGGCTGTACTGTTCTGATCCGTTTGGATCGCCTGGTTGTTCCATGAGTTGCTGATTTCTGATTGCCAAATGATACCCGGCATGATAATCATTGAAAGCCCTGCAAGCAACAATCCGGAATAAAAGCAGCGAGACGTACCGGTTGCATTCCCATCTGCTATGACGGGCCGGTACGGGTCTTGCCCCCGGCCGACCTGGTGCCGGTGTTCTCGTCACTACCCGGCGATTCCGGTAGGTCAATTCGGCCGGAGGCGTTCGCATTCGGTGCTGTTTTCCCGATCAGACCGGCCAGTTCAGCCGTAATTTCCTCTATCTCCCGGCTGTTCGGCATAGACAGCTCCTTTTTATTTTGTGCCGCCCCACCCGTTCGCCTCTGATCGATCAGGCGGATACCGGTTCCAAAAACAGGTGCCAGGCCTGCAAAAGCTGCGAATGCCGCCACAACATTAATCACCCATGAAAAAGGAAGCAGCAAAAAAACCGCGCCGGTCCCAATGTAGGAAACGAGGGGTTTATAAGCTGCAAGAGAGCTCTTCTTGCCGGCTCTTTCGTCGTCCGCCGCTCGTTTCCGGGTTACCCGAATCTTTAGTTTATCATTCAGTGGCTGAATCAGCACCCTCACGTCAGCGGATGGGCGATGATCGGGGTACGTCCACTCAAGATTTTCACCGGTTCGCCGGACAGTACTTCTGCCGTCCTTGTTCCTGTGACCGTCTCCGAGAATGTTATCCCGCAGGCTCTCTTTCTGGTGGGTGGTATTAAAACGGTTATTGAGTTCCGAAATGACCAGGTCAGCCAGTTCATCGGTGAACTCACCGCGGACCCACTGTTCAGCAAACACCTCGTGACGGTTGCTTCCGACGGCCGCCCGGCCTGGCGACGTGCGTAGCTGCTCTGCCGCCCTGCGGATATTCTCCGGGTCAATGCCCGCCTCTGCCGCAGCCTCCGTCAACTCGTCAAGGCTCAGCCCCGGGAGTTCTCCTGGTGCTGGTTCATTGCCGGTTCCGCCGGGCTCCATCTCCGAGGCCAGCCGGATGATTTCAGCTATTTCCTTTTCACTATAGGTTTGCTGCGACATGGTCATTTCGATTTATGATTTGCAGATATATCTGAATACTGAATGAAAAAAGATCTCAACCCATCAGTAGATAATAGCTTTTTGGCAGATTCTTTTAAACTATGAACCACTATTCGATTGATAAATTTTTAATAAAATTAGAAAAAAGTCTCCTCAAAAAAGTTTTCGCCGGATGAAAGAAACGCTCGTTTTTATTTAGGAAATAGTGAGATAAGCCGATAATCGAATTCAGCTGGTACAGGAACAAGCAGCGATGCGGCTCCCCCTGCCCGAAGAAACCTGGTATAAAAAAGTGAATATCCAGCGATAAATCACGAATGGTTGAATAGTAGAGACATGCAAAGGAATCACCGAATTTTATTGGTTGACGATAATGAAGCGATTCATGAAGATATTGAATCGATACTCACGTTCCGGGATCCATCTTCCGAGGAAGATTTTCTTAAAATCGAACATGAGTTATTCGAAGAAGAGACCGAGAGCACTGATGAACCGGTGAATGTTGAGTACCAGATTGATCACGCCTACCGCGGCGAGGAAGCGATAGAAATGATAGAAAAGGCCGATCGGGACGGATATCCCTACTCCCTTGTCTTTATGGATGTTCGGATGCCTCCGGGAATGAACGGTATTGAGGCTGTTAAAAAGATTTGGGACAACTATCCCTACATCGAGGTCGTTATTTGTACGGCATATTCAGACTATTCGTGGGAGCAGATTATAAAAAATCTCGGCACATCCGACAGGCTGCTGTTTATGAAGAAGCCGTTCGACGCAACGGCGCTTAAACAAACCGCCCTCACGCTGAACACCAAATGGAATTTAAACCAACAGTCGAAACGCTACACGGAACAGCTTGAGCAGGAGGTAAATGAGCAGACCCGCGAGCTCCAAGAGCTTGTTAAGGAGTATAAAGAGATGAAGGAGCGGGCGGAGCGGGCCACGGCCACTAAAAGCGCCTTTTTGGCCACCATGAGCCATGAAATTCGAACGCCCATGAACGGCATCATGGGGATGAATGAAATGTTGCTGGAAACGGACCTGAACCAGGAGCAGAGAGAGCTATCGGAGCTTGTCCAGAAAAGTGCCGATTCGCTGCTCAGGGTTGTCAACGATATCCTGGATTTTTCCAAAATCGAGGCGGGTAAAATGGATATTGAATCCGTACCCTTTAAACCGGGAAAGTTGCTCAATGAGGTCGTTCAGACCCTGTCGTTTTATACCGATTCGAAAGGAATTAAAATTACCAAATCGGTGGATAAATCGATCCCGGAAGTCTTGATGGGCGACCCGACACGGCTGCGTCAGCTCCTGCTCAATTATGGCAGCAATGCGGTTAAGTTCACGGAAAAAGGGCAGGTGTCGATTCACGTTGATGTGCTGGAGTCTTCTGACAGCAAATGTACCCTGAAGTTCAGGGTAAGTGATACGGGAATTGGGATCGGGGAGAAAAAACTGGAGGGCATATTTGACCCGTTTTCACAGGCAGATTCAACCACGACCAGAAATTATGGCGGGTCCGGCCTTGGCTTGGCCATCTGCAAGCAGCTTACGGAGCTGATGGGCGGAAGCGTTGGCGTGGAAAGTGAGCTCGGCAAGGGGTCCGATTTCTGGTTTGTGTTAACGCTGGGGGCATACACACCATCGGAATTAAACGGCAATGGCAGCACATCAACGAACGGTACGTCGGTGGGTCACTCCAGGGAGTACAGAATACTGCTGGCCGAAGACAATAAAATGAACCAGATTGTAGCTAAAAAAATCCTGGAAAAAGAGGGCTTCACCATTGATGTGGTAGAAACTGGCCGGCAGGCCGTCCGGGCGATCGAGCTGAATGAGTACGATCTTGTGCTGATGGATATCCAGATGCCTGAAATGGATGGCTACGAGGCAACTTCGTTAATCCGGGAAATGGAGCTCGCTGATGGAGACCGGCTCCCTATCATCGCTCTTACCGCATCTGCAATGGCCGAAGACCGCGAAATGAGTTTCAATGCCGGTGCTGATGATTTTATAACCAAGCCCATTGACAGAGCCGAGCTGATCCATGCTATACAACAATTTATCGGGCCAAAAAAAGAGAGTGCTCAACACGTGGAGATTTAAACGTTGATGAACCAATGGGCAGACCTGAATATGTCGTCATCGATTGATACCACAGAATCCAAAGGTTCAGTACACCGCCTGACGCTCGCAAACTACGTGCCGAGGGCTGTTGGATTTGCCGCGGCATTTCTCATGATCGCTTTTGTGATTATTTACCGGGGCTGGACGCTCTGGAATCTTGTGGGGCTGGGCCTTTTCTGTTTTATCTATCCTCACGTTGTCTATCTCGCATCAAAATACTCCGCCAATGGCCGGCGGGTTGAGCATTTTGCCATGATGTTCGACTCGCTGATGCTCGGTTTCTGGACGGCCCATATTCAGTTTGTGTTCTGGATCGCCTATACCTTTTTAACCGCTACGCTGCTCAATAATATCATCGTAGGCGGACTCCGGCAGCTGGTAAAAGCACTGGTCCTCTTTGCCGCCGGCGTGATTGGCTGGTCGGCCATTGTTGGATTTCAATTTCGGCCCGAGGCGCCATTTTTTATAGAGTTCCTGGCCATGGCCATGCTGATGCTCTATGTGGGAAGCGTTGCCTTTACGTTTTATAACCTGAATGTAAAGCTGATGAAAATTAAACGGCAGCAGGAGGTTAAAAACCGCCAGCTCGAAGAGACGCTTCACGAGCTTGACCAGACGCGGGATGAGCTGGTTGAAAAAGCGCACAAAGCCGGCATGGCCGATATCGCCACCGGTGTGCTGCACAATGTGGGCAACGTGTTGAACAGCGTGAATACGTCTGCTTCTCTGATAAGAAGGGCTGTTGAAGGTTCAAAACTGGAGGGATTTGTGAAGGCCAATTCCATCCTGCGCCAGCACAACGAAAACCGGGAGGAATTTCTCACCACTACCCCAAAAGGAAAGAAATTGATTGAGTATTATCTCCAGCTGGAAAAGCCCCTGCAAGCGGAACAATCTGAAGTACTTCAGCAGTCGAAACGTCTCGGGGAAAAGATCAGCCTGATTAACGAGGTCATTTCAGCACAGCAAAGTTTTGCCGGGGCCGGAAATTACACCGATCAGACCTCCCTTTCCAAAATGATAGATGACGCCCTGTCGCTGCAGGCAGGGTCCATCGAACGGCACGGCCTCAATCTGACTCGAAACCTGAGGGCAACGGCTCCCGTTATGGTGCAAAAATCCAAGCTGATTCATGTGCTTGTCAACCTGTTTAAAAACGCCAAGGAGTCGATGGAAACGAACCATCCAGAGAATAAAGATCTGATCATTGAGACCTGGCAGGACCGTGAGAACGTGTTTTTATCGGTAACGGATAATGGAGCAGGCGTGGATAATGAACATATTCAAAAGATTTTTACCCACGCGTTTACCACTAAAAAAGGCGGCCATGGGTTTGGCCTTCACAGCAGCGCCAACTATATGAACGAGATGGGCGGCACGATCACAGTAAAGAGCGACGGAGTGGGTAAAGGAGCCACATTTACATTGACATTTCCCCGGGCCGTCCCCGATGATGAACGATCCGGCAAACAACAATATGACGCTGCCTGAGCCACAGTTTGGAATAAGGCAATTTATTGGTATCATCTCGAAATTTTTAAAAACGGATTTGCCCGGCTACACAGCCTATAGACCAGCAACACCTGCAGATCTCTTCACCATCTTTCAATTATGATGCAACGGGTTTTCCTGGTAACGGCTCTGCTTTTATTCATCACAGCATGCGATTCCCTGGTCTACAGCCCGGATGAAGAGAATTACGTGGAGATCAACCCGGAACCGGCCCCATTGCAGATCTCCTGGAATGAGGAGCCCGAAACGCTTGGCGTCTGGGATCGTGTAACCATCGGGTATGATGTGGATATTGAGGTAGATCTTTTCTCTCTCGAGGTGTTCCTCACCCTTAATGGAGACATTGTTGCAGAAGCCGGGGAGGGCGAGCCGCTGGTGTGGGATACCACAACCATGCCGGACGGCATCTATAACGCATCCCTTGTGGCAACAGCACGATCCGGTACCGGAAGCCTCGCGGAACGGCTGGGGGTCGAAAAAAGCATCACGTTCAATACGGAGAAGAAGATATGGGTGGATAACGGCGAAATGAACCAGATTGAAGCGCCGGAATTCACGCTACTGGAGGATGGCTCCCTGAAGCTGGAGTGGGAACCATACGATCGCCCCCGGTTCAAGGGGTACTCTGTACGTGAGTATGAAATTTGTTCCGATGGATGCCAGCGCGCCTTTATCGGGGCGGCCGACTCTACCTCCTGGATCGACCTCAATTACGACGGCCGCGACAGAACATACGCCATCCGGGCTGTCGATTTACGCAGAAGAGGAAACAAGCTCGGCGTGATCGCAACATTTTCAACACCTGTCAGGCCCACCGAGGTGGTTGATGTGACCTCACAATATACCTCAGAAACCATCATTTCCTGGAACAAAACCAGGTTCCCGCTCTCTTTTTTCTCCTACTCTATCGTTAAAAATGCGCAATCCGATTCCGGGGTCGATCCCGGCACACTTGCAGAAATATTCGACGTGGAGCAAACCAGCACCACGATTCCGACGCCGCTTGGTACGCGCAACCGGTTCTATCTTGCAACTAAATCCGCCTCTCCATTTGACAGCTCCACTGAATTTTACGAGCCAAGCTCTTTACACCCGGTGGATATTACGGTAGGACAGACCTTTGGCAGCGATATTCGCAAGGTTCGATTTATGCTCTACAACAACCAGAGTCAACACTACCTGATGTACGCAGACGGCATTCTCTATCATCTTGATGAATCCACCCTGGAGGTCATCAACTCTAAAGAGGTGGAGTCGTCGGGGGATACATTAACCATGGATTTCCTTGCGTTTTCGAAAGCCCGAAACGAAATTCTGTTTGCCGATAACCCGGTGTTACGTATTTATGATATGTCAACACTTCAAATTAAAAAAGAGATCGACTTGAGAGAGATCTATACCGATGTCGATTTCCCGTTGATTTCCAACATGAGGCTGGATGATACCGGCAACCTCTGGCATGCCACGGGCTACAAGAGCGGCTATAGGTACTGGTATCGGAGTGGAATTGGCGCGCTGAATGTGGATACAGAGCAGAAGCTCAGCGGCACCCATTTTGACGTCAGGGGGAAATCTTATGGTGATGTCCACCCCGGCGGGGAGTATGTGATCGCCTACATTGAGGATATTTGGCGGGATCCCGGTATTTTTAAATATGCAAATGGCTCTCTGGAACATTTCTACTCTCCACTGACCGTTAATGCATCCGGTTTTCTTGAAGACGGCATTTCGTATGTTGGCCTGTCAACATCAGGGCCCGATCTGGAAACCATAGAAGTCCGTACCATTGAAGGGAATTCCCTGGTTTGGTCCATGACCTTTCCGGATGACCACCGCGGCTATTCACACAATCTTGAGGAAAATCACTTTTCCTACGTCAGCGAATCCGAAGGCGGGCTGATTGTACGCAGTTTGGATGACGGCTCACTCATTGAGAAGATCAGCTACGAAAAAGTGGCGCTGGATGAATTGTATCACGCCTTACGTGACGTCGTTTGGCTTAATAACGGAATTTATGAGTGGATTGATGAGCTTAAGTAGATCCTCTTTTATAACAAACCGCCCACAAACCATGAAACTACCATACCTCTGCATGCTGATACTGATGATGACCCTGGCCACAGCCGCAGGGGCAGACGCACAAGAGAATACCTTCAGTGCCGGGGTGCATGCGGGGTACAACTCCTACAACCTGGGCCAGCTTTCGGATTTTGAAAACAGACTGTCTGAAGACTTCAACTGGCCTGTTCCGCTGGAGGCAGTGGAGGAGTTCCCAAATTTTTACAGCTTCGGCGTCTCTTTTTCCATGCGCAGGGAGCGATTCAAAACAGCCGCTCGATATCACTTTCATTCCACCGGGAGCCGATTCCATTACGCCGACTTCTCCGGAGAGACGGGATTCGACACCGTTTTAAAAGCGAATCGTATAGGGTTTTCAGCCGCATTTCAGTTTCTACGGGACCCATCACCGAGTGGCGAAACCAGATTCTATGGCGGAGTAGCACCGGGCTTTTTATGGGGAACGTACGGGCTCACAGAGTACGTGAGACTTGAAGAGAGTCAGCTGCAGGATGAACTGGAGTTTACGCACCGGGGCGTCAGTAGTGAGCTGTTTCTCCTTGCTGAGCGTAGTATTGGACGGATGATTCTATCCCTGCGGGGCGGTTACGATATCTCGCTCTACTCACGGCTCTACCGGGAGGGTGAGGAGGTTGCGCTGCCGGGTACCGATCCCGGCGGAACCACCGGTGCCGATATGAGTGGGTTCAGGGCCGGTATCGGGATTGAAATTATGCTTTAACCAACCGTGGTTTTATTTTCGGACCGCCGGTAGTGTTTGGAGAAAGACGGGCGATTCAGACTGGTCCGGCGTGCAATTAATTAAAGCCGGATCCACTCTTCATCCCGGGATGATGACTCCATAATCGCTCGTACGATCCGGATATCGGCCAGTCCCTCTTCGCCGGGCACCAGGGGCTTTCTGTTCTCTTTGATGGCCAGGGCATTGTCATCCATCTGGCGGGCCTGCTGGTTGATTCCGGCCGGCGGGAGCTGTGTGCCATCGCTGGTTTCTCCCTGCACGCCACGGTACGACTGCATCGGGCTTAACTTATACCATCCATCCGTGCACTCCACATTCAGGTAGTTTGTAGAGTTACCAAAACTGGTTTCGCCTTTGGCTGTAAGATCCCCCGGAAACATCAGCTCAAAATCGGTGTGTTCGTCTACCTCCGAATACATTTCCTCCCGGTCGGACCACTGACGTCCTCTCACCATCACCGGTTCCATCCCCGTGGCGTACCGTGCGGCGTTGATCGGGTAGACTCCCATATCATAGAGGGCGCCGCCGCCAAGACGGGCAATTCGCCGCCAGTTGTCAGGGTCGCGATGGGCCCCGCTGTACCCGGCGCCGGTTTCTACCCCCGTGATTGCGCCATACGTTTGCTGTTCTCCATAGCGAATAATGGTCTGTGTGTTTGGCTCATGCTGCATCCGGTAGCCGATGGTGAGCTGTACACCGCTTTTGTTTGCCGCATCAATGATTGCCTGGCACTCGTCGGGATTCATCGCCATCGGTTTTTCGCACCAGACATGTTTACCTGCTTCTGCTGCTACAATGGCATCCCTGGCGTGAATGCCGGGTGGTGTCACAATATAGATCACATCAATATCGTCGTTGTTTGCTACATCAGGCAGTGTTTCATAGCTATACACATTTTGGTCCGGAATTCCATAGCGCTCCTGCCACACAGGGATTTTGGAGGGGGTGCCCGTAACAATTCCCCGCAGTTCGCAGTGCTCGGTTTCCTGCAGTGCCGGGGCAAGTTGCCCGGTGGCATAGCTGCCCAAGCCAACAAGAGCCACACCGAGCTTCGTTTTCCGGCGGCGGAACAGAATGGACGGAAAGCCGAGCGAACCCGCGGCAAGAGCTGTTCCCGTTTGTTTTAGAAAAGAGCGTCGCGATATCTGCCGGTTCATAAAATGGTAGAGATACTATTTTTGGTTACAGGGTGTATTCACTACTGCCTGCCACCCGGAATCTTATTCATCCAGCTGGTTTTTAACGTATTCATTTGCGGGATCCATTTTTTGGGCCTGTTCGTAGTAGGTTTTTGCCTTGGCATCATGGCCGCCTTTTTTCATGAGATCGCCCATCAGGATCCAGTTTTCAACATCTTTAGGGTCCGCTTTGATACGGTCCAGCAGGTATTGAATCGCTTCCTGTCCTTTCCCGTCCATCAGCTTGTAGAGAACAAGGTTCCGGTGGGCCGAGGGCAGGTTATCGAGTGCAATGGCTTTTTCAAAATCCTTTTTCGCCTTTGCGGGCGCATCGAGATTCAGGTGCGCATAGCCCCTGAGATTATAGAGGCGTCCATTATCGCTGTCTTTTTCGATGGCGTCATTCAGGGATTTAATGCTGCTCTCCCACTGGTTCAGCTTCTGCATCACTTCGCCCTCAAGGGTATATCCCTCCGGGGCATCCGGGTTCATCCGCTGCAGCGATCGCGCCACGTCGAGACTTTTGTCGAGATCTTTCTCGTGTAAAAGCTCATATCCTTTTTTGTGCTTTTCTTCAAAACTCATAAATTGTTAATTCTTCTCTTTTTCGGTTATATCTTCAAATTCAGCTTCTTCAATCTGATCAAGATTCTTTCGCCGCTTTTCGTTGGCGGACTGACCGTTACGGGGGTTGAAGGCCGTTTTTTGCCGGTTACTGCGGGCTGAACGGTTACCGCCCAGCTTCCGCATAAGAAAGCGGTACAGCACATAGAGTAAAAGGGCAAAAAATAGCGTACGTAAAAACATTAATCAGGAATAATGTGAATATGTGTGTTGCTGCGTATGGGTTGATTAAATATCTGCTCCTCAAGATACGATAAATGATCCGGATTGTGTACAAAATCGATCTCCGTTGCATTGACGATCATCAACGGGGATTTATCGTAGCGGTAGAAAAATTTGTTATAGGAGTCTGACAGCTCCCTGAGGTACTCTTCGGTTATCTGTTTTTCGTAGTCTCGGCCACGCGATTCGATGTTCTCCATCAGCCGGTCTACGGAGCTCTGCAGGTAAATGACCAGGTCAGGTTTTGCAGCAATACCCGCCATAATGCCAAATATATTATCGTAAAGTGATAGCTCGTCATCGTCCAGGTTCAGACGGGCGAAAATTCGATCTTTTTCAAAAATGTAGTCCGAAATCACAAAATCATCAAACAGCTCGCGGTTGGTCATTTTTTGCTGCTGTTTAAACCGGCTGGCCAGGAATGCGAGCTGCGTTTGAAAGGCATAACGCTGACGGTCTTCATAAAATTTTGGCAAAAAAGGATTTTCTTCAAACTGCTCCAGTACCAGCCGGGCGTTGTGTCGTTCGGAAAAAAGTTTGGCAAGAGAGGTTTTTCCCGCTCCGATTACACCCTCAATTGCAATAAAGTCAAAACTGTTTGGCATGTCACCACGTTAGGTTCGTTTTTTTAATGTCCATATCCGGGGCGCTGTTCAAATGGTCTTCAACCGACCGGCCACTGACGGGATCAGTCCAGGTTTCTGTAATTTCCATCATAGGCAGCAGAACAAACAGCCTGCGCGAGTATTCAGGGTGAGGAATAATAAGATTCTCCTTACGAATCACCAAGTCGCCATACGCTATGATGTCGAGATCCAGGATGCGTGGCCCCCAGCGCCGGGCCGATGCTCTACGCCCCATGTTCAGCTCAAAATCTTTCAGGTTTTTTAGCAGCTCCGCCGGCTTCAGCGAGGTAGAGAGACGTGCCGCGGAATTGAGGAACGTGAATTTCGATGGCCCTACCGGCTCCGACTCCCAAACAGAGGATTTACGAATACGGTTCTCTGAGAGAGATTCCAGGAATCTCCCGGCCTCCAGGAGCATCCGGTGGCGATCCCCCAGGTTCGAACCGGCGGCGACGATTACCGGTTCCATTGCATGGTTATCTCGGCGTAGGCGGCCTCGGTTTCAATAGGCGGAGAGAGCTTCCGAACCGAAACGCTCAGTTGTTGAACAATGGGATAGTCTGCAAAAATCTGGTCGCCAATCTCCGAACAGAGCGTCTCAATCAGCTTGCGCGACGGCCCGAACATCACCCTGCTTGAGGCCTCTTCAGCTTTTTGATAGTTGAATGTCTCCTGCAGGTTATTATCCTTAGCAGCAGCCTCCCTGAACGCGCCATAGGCCACAACATCCACTTCGAAGGTGTTTCCGTCGATGCGCTCCTGCTCGTTGTGTCCGTGCTTTGCGTGAAATTTGAGAGACTTAATGGTGATGCGGTCCAACATCCGGGCCCGGGTTAAATCGTTGCAACTTCCAGTTTCTGTTCAAGCTCCTTGAGGATCCGCTTGTGCTTGGGATTTGTTGAGAGCCGCTCTTCGATGGTTGTGATGGCATGGATCACGGTGGAGTGGTCCCGGCCGCCAAACTGCAGGCCGATGGTTTTCAGACTTGATTTGGTGTACTTCTTCGACAGGTACATCGCCACCTGCCGTGCTTCCACGATCTCCTGCTTTCTCGTTTTTTCACGCACTTTATTGGTATCAATATCAAAATATTCGCACACGCAGTTTTGAATTACCTCAATTGAGATCTGTGTCTGCGAGCTTTTAACCATATCTTTCAGCACGTTTTTGGCCATTACAAGGTCAATCTCATCCACGTGCTTTAAAGAGGCGGTGGCCAGCAGCTTAATGATGGCCCCCTCAAGGTCGCGCACATTCGACTTGAAGTTATAGGCGATAAATTCAATAATCTTTGGATCAATGGTGATCCCGTTATCGTTAGCCTTCCGCTCAAGGATGGCGTAGCGGGTTTCATATTCGGGAATCTGGAGGTCTGCACTCAATCCCCAGCTGAACCGGGAGATCAGGCGCTCTTCGATATCGGGCACATCTTTGGGGGCCCGGTCGCTGCTAAGTATAATCTGCTTGCCCTCCTGATGGAGCGAATTAAAAATATGAAAAAACTCTTCCTGTGTTTTCTCCTTACCGCTGAAAAACTGGATATCGTCCACAATCAACACATCAATGTTGCGGTAGTACATGGAGAATTCGCTGGCCCGGTTGTTTCGGATAGCCTGAACAAATTCGTTTGTAAATGTTTCGGATGAGACGTAGAGAACAGAAAACTGGTCGCCAAAATCCTGTTTAATTTTATTGCCGATGCTCTGCACAAGGTGGGTTTTACCGAGGCCGGTGGTGCCGTAGACAAAAAACGGGTTGAAAGAGTTTTTCCCGGGATTTTCTGCAATGGCCATGGCTGCCGACCGCGCCAGCCGGTTGCAATCTCCTTCGATGTACCGTTCAAAGATATAGTTGTCGTTAAGATTGGAGTCGATATTGGTTTTCCGAATCCCAGGTATAACGAACGGATTTTCGATCTTGCCGGGATGGTAATCAGTGTAGGAGTTCATCTCTTGCGGCTTGGATGGCGGCACCGGGCGCTGGGGAAGACGGATGGAGCGGTTGTCTTCTAACTTATCAGATTTCTCTACAACAACGGAGTATTCAAGCTTGCCGTTTTCCCCCAATACCTTCGCAATTGTGGAGCGAAGCATATTATAATAGTGTTCCTCGAGCCATTCATACCAAAACTGGCTGGGAACCTGTATCGTTAAGGTGTCATTTTCAAGTTTTACCGGGTCAATCGGTTCAAACCAGGACTTAAATTTCTGATAGCTGATGTTGTCCTGAATTATTCCCAAACATTCATCCCAGGCACTTTCTGCAGTAACCGTATCCAAGCGTATGAGCCTCCAATATTCTAAAAAAAAGTTGCAAAAGTCGTGTTAGTTATCCACACGCCAACCTCCCCTGTTTTGCGCGTGACGAATCCAAAATCACGATTTATTTACCTGAAATCAAAAAAATATATGGCAACCTCTCAAAAGTTATCCACATTTTATTAAACACCTTAACATGCTGCGCACCAATGGATAGGAAGAAATATTATAAAACTGTCATATTCTGCTTGACACGCCATAACAATTCCCTAACATTGATTTTATATTCTAATTACCGCGGGCAAGAGAGGTAAAAAAACTTTTCCACAAGTTATCCACATAAATTTCGATGGCTGTGGGTTTGTCTAAAACAAATCTATTTTAAAAACAAAAAAAGGTTAGAGCGCAATTAATTAGCACCTGTATCTGCGATGAGAAATCGGGGGTTATCGTCGAGATCGTTCGCAATTTCTGCGTCTGGATAGAAGGTAAGAACGATTTCCCGAATATCATCTGCCATTCGATCGTTCAGTTCCAGGAAAAGCATGGCGCCGCGACGGTGAGCAAACGCCGCAATGGCTTTGTAAACGTCCAGCGGGCTCTCATGGAAAAGGGCGATGTCCGGCTCGTATGTTGACACCTGTTTCTGGATGGCCTCCCTCTCTCCGGGTTCAATGTAAGGTGGGTTAGATACGATGATATCCCACGGCCGATCAGGCATATCCGCATCCTCAAGCTGAAAGAGGTCGGCCTCAAAAAAGGTTACGTCCAGGCTGTTGAGTGCGGCATTCTTTTTTGCGAGTTGAAGTGCGTCAGCAGAGATGTCGGATCCGAAGCAGTTCCAGCCGGGGATGGCCTGTTTAATTCTGAGCGGAATGCAGCCGCTTCCCGTACCTACGTCAAGCAGGTTCAAGCAGTCGTTGTGCTGCTGCCTCGTTTTCTCAAGCAGGTGCTCCACGAGCTGCTCGGTTTCAATTCTGGGAATGAGTACGGACGGATTGACTTCAATTCGGCAACCCATGAAATCGGTGTGGCCGATAATGTACTGCAGAGGCTCATGAGCTGCACGCCGTTTGATCAGCGGCCGCAGTTTTTCGAGCTCAGCGGGAGAGAGGGGACGCTCGTAGGCGAGGTAGAGATCCAGCCGTTTCCACTCAAGCACATCGGCGAGAAGCCACTCAACACTGTGCCTGGGATCCGGAATTTGTTTCTTTTTAAAATAGTCTGTACCCCACTCCAGCATCCGCAGGACGGTCCACAGGTCGTTTTTTTGATTGGCCATACGGCACCATCACCTAAAAGCCTACTCGTCGTCTTCGGTATCGGTTGCGGGTTTTTCCATCTCCTCCTGGAGCGAAAGGCCAAATCGTTTCGAAAAGTCCATGATGAAATTTACGATGTCTGATTCAATATTGTGCTCTTCAGACAGGGAACTGCCGCGAAACCCCATTCTGCCGCCCGCTTTTTTCAGCTCAATACGATTTTGCTGTTCTGTACACTCAATGATGCATGTGAGGGTAATCGTGGCGTTAATCTGTTTCTCAAACTGCTCATATACGGCGACAAAAATCTCATCATTATTTGCCGGCGATTGATACTTATAAAGAAATTTTGGCTCTACACTCTCCAAAAGTTTTGGCGTCATTCTGCGCAGTGTAGATTGCGGTCCGTAAACTAAATATTTTGTAACTGTACTCATGTGCGTACCCGGCGTGTTTAATATAGGAATAAAGGGCGATTTTCTGCCTGAATAAAAGCCTAAATCAAACAATAATCAAATCGAGAGTGCAAAGAAGTTCTATAACATTTTTATATTGATTGCGCTGATGCGCAATGTTCTGCACTTTAGATGCGTTTTGCAATCAAATAGAAAAAAATTTTTTCCTATGAAATCTACTACTATCATTGGTTTACTGCTGTCTGCACTTCTCTTTTTTTCCTTCACGGGCGTATCGCATGCTCAGATTGAAGAGCCCGAACTCCGTGTTGAAGAGCGGGTATCCACACCTCTCAATCAAAATTACAGCTCGGGGCTGATCTTTGATTTCGTCATAAATAATTTCGGCTTTGGTGTGGGGGGTGAATACAGGAGAGTGCTGGGCGAGCAAACCGAAGGGGTGATTAATTTACGGATTACCGGCCTTCGCGACGCTTCCGAGCAGACCTTTACGGACTTTTTCGGCCAGCAGGCGGTTCCAAATAAATTTCAGCGGGCTTTTGCTTTCCCACTGATGGTGGGCCTGCGCCATCGCCTGTTTGCTGATCGCGTTCAGGAAGAGTACAGGTTCTTTTTAAGTGCAAGTGCCGGACCTGTGATGGCATTTTCATATCCATACTTCGACGATCGAAATAACAACGGTTTCAGGGAGCAATTCAGGGATAATTTTGAGCAGGTGAATGACATCTTTACCGGCTGGGGTGATGGCGACTGGCATACCGGCGCTGCGGGTGAACTGAAAGTTGGCGTTGATTTTGGCCGAAACTTCAGCCGTGTGACGACCGTTGAGTTCAGCTACTATTTCAATTACTACCCCGGAGGCATTCAAATGATGATGCCGAATCAGCCTGTGGTCGAAAATAATAACTTTATTGTAGATCCGAACAACCCGAACGAACTCCTGCTGGAGCCCTTTTTTGATGATCAATCGTTTTACGGCACCCCGCAAATTACCGTCAAGTTTGGCAGCCTCTGGTAATCTTCAACATTACTGAACTCAAAATCCCAGCTTTTTAAGCCATTCCGCCGGGTTGTTCAGTGAATCGGAAATAATATCGGGGGAGTGCCGGCCAAGCTCTTCTGCGCTGAACCCGCCGGTTGTCACGGCCACCGAGCGCGCACCAAAGTATTTTGCGCAGCGTATGTCGTTCGGTGTATCCCCAATCACAACATAGCGCTCAGCTCCCGGACAATCAGCATATAACGACTGATACTCCCGGTCCGCCGCCGCGGGCAGCAGGTTCCGGTCGGAGTATTCGCCCCCAAACCCGCCAAATGAAAAGATATCTTTCAACCCTGCTGTTTCAACTTTTGTGTAGGCCACATCTCTGAAATTGCCGGTACAAAGGCCAACGGCCAGTCCCATCTCAGCGGCCTCCCGCACCGACTGTATGGCATCATCAATCCTGTCGATATGATTGTGCGACAGCCGCTGACGCATCGCTTCTGTGTACATCTGCTTCAGCTGCAGGAACAGGTCGTCCGCATCGGGGCGGGAGCCGATCAGCTCCATGAAAATTCCCCGGTCGGTTCGGCCGGCAAATGATTTGGAGCCTGCAGCAGGGTTTGTAACGTTAAACAAATCCAGCAGCTCCTGGATCAGCTCCAGGAGAAATTCGCGTCTTACGCGGAGAAGCGTCCCGTCAATGTCGTACAGGAGTACAGGTTGTTGGGATGTCATATCGTTCTTTCTTTATACAAATGATTTTAAACAGTACATTACAACTACAATACGGAGATACGTAAACCCTTGAACATAAAAAACAAACGATGAGTTTAATTGAAGATATTTCGGCACGACAAATACTCGACTCACGCGGTAACCCTACCGTTGAAGTTGATGTAATCCTTGAGAATGGAATTGTGGGACGGGCGGCCGTCCCATCAGGTGCTTCAACCGGGGAGTTTGAAGCGGTAGAGCTGCGGGATGGAGACAGCAGCTACTATATGGGAAAAAGCGTAAGAAATGCGGTAAAAAATGTGAACGAGATCATTGCGGATGAGTTGATCGGCTACCCGGCTTATATGCAGAATGAAATTGACCATATTCTGCTTGACCTCGATGGAACGCCCAATAAATCAAAGCTCGGAGCCAATGCCCTGCTGGGCGTATCCATGGCTGCTGCCAAAGCTGCTGCACTATCAACCGGCTTGCCGCTGTGGCGTTATCTTGGCGGGGCTAATGCCAAACTTCTTCCTCTGCCGATGATGAACATCATCAATGGCGGCTCGCATGCCGACAATAACGTCGACCCGCAGGAATTTATGGTGATGCCTGTAGGTGCCGATAGGTTCAGCGAGGCGGTGCGCATGGGATCTGAAATTTTTCACAATCTCAAAAAGGTGCTCTCATCGAAGGGATACAACACCTCGGTCGGGGATGAAGGAGGATTCGCGCCGAACCTGAAATCGAACGAGGAGGCGATCGAAGTGATTCTTACAGCAATTGAAAAAGCCGGCTATACCCCCGAAGAGGATGTTCTGATAGCGCTCGATCCCGCCAGTTCGGAGTTCTACGACACGGAAAAGAAAATCTATGAATTCAAATGGAGCGACGGATCTACCCGCGATGCAGATGAAATGGTGGAGTACTGGGCCAAATGGGTAGAGAAGTATCCCATCATATCGATTGAGGATGGAATGTACGAAGACGACTGGAACGGCTGGAAAACCCTCACCGATGCCATTGGTGACAAAGTTCAGCTTGTGGGCGATGATTTATTCGTCACCAATACCGACCGGCTGGCCCGCGGGATCAATGAAGGGATTGCCAACTCGATATTGATTAAAGTTAACCAGATTGGTACGCTCACAGAAACGCTTGATGCCATTGAGATGGCGCACAAAAACGGCTACACCAGCGTTATTTCCCATCGCTCAGGTGAAACCGAGGATACTACCATTGCCGATCTTGCCGTAGCTACAAACGCTGGGCAGATTAAAACCGGCTCCATGAGCAGAACGGACCGTATTGCAAAATATAATCAGCTGCTGCGAATCGAAGAAGAGCTTGGAGACGCAGCGCTCTTCCTTGGGAAAGAGACCTTTGCTGGTTAATCGCAGGTAATTGCCCCCACAGCCCGCCGGTTTTGCCTGCGGGCTTTTTTTATTTTAGGTGATCTGCCGGCCGGATACCGGGGCAAAATTACCAGAATCGAGTGCAAGGGCGGACAACAGGATGGAATTGTGATAGTAATTTGAAAAAATAGTTTATGGAAGTACATTATGTTCATAAAACATCAGCTCAAAAATAGCCGGCCGGGATTCACCCCTTGTGCTCAGCTTTGATGCAGGCCTACCGGCGCATGCTGCAACGGTTTAAGCGGGTCGGCCGGCACATCATATCCGTACGTTGGCTGTACGAAGATTTCGAAATGAAAATGGATCGTAATGACAAACTGGAAAATTAAGCTCTCTCTGATCTGTAACTACATCATTTTTGCTATTCTGCTGAATAGCGTGGGTGTTGTTATCCTTCAGGTGATTAACGACTTTGGTGTCAACCCTGAATCGGCAAGTGTACTGGAGGCGTACAAAGATCTGTCCATTGCCATCGGGTCGTTTATCCTGGCATCCTACATTCCAAAATTTGGCTATAAAAATGCCATGATCGCAGGTTTGGGTATTGTGATAGCCGGAAGCATCCTGATGGCTCTGTTTGGCAGCTTCGGCATGTCGCAGCTTCTGTATGCCATGGTGGGCGTTAGCTTTGCACTCATAAAGGTATCGGTCTACTCTACGGTAGGCTTGATAACGGATAACTCCAATGACCACGCCAGCTTCATGAGCATCCTGGAAGGCTTCTTCATGGTTGGCGTGCTAAGCGGGTTCTGGCTCTTTGGATATTTTATCGATATCGCCGACTCCCACCAGTCTCTGACCTGGCTGGATACATACTGGGTTCTTGCCCTGATTGGCGGGCTTGCTCTGCTGCTGATGATTTTTACGGATTTAGACGAAAGCTCCATTGAAAGTGAGACGGGAAGTACATTACGCGATTTCTGGGAGATGATCGGCCTGATAAAATATCCGCTTATCATATTTTTTATCATGGGCGCATTCATCTACGTCTACATCGAACAGGCCATCAATACATGGCTGCCAACGTTTAATTTCCAGGTGCTCCAGCTGCCCGATGCCATGAGTGTACAAATAACGAGTATTTATGCGGCCTCCCTGGCGGCCGGACGGATTCTCGGCGGCTACGTAATGAAAAAATTTAACTGGTTTTACGTCCTGCAGACCTGCATTGTGATGGCGGGCGTACTGGTGCTGCTGGTCCTGCCGCTGACGATCGGGATCGAGCCGGGATCCGTCGAAGGGTGGGCCGATGTATCGTTCGCCGCTTATGTGCTGCCGGCCATCGGCCTTTTCCTGGCGCCGATCTATCCCACGCTGAGCTCTTCCGTGTTAAGTGCACTGCCAAAAGTCCGCCAGAGTGGTATGACGGGCCTCATTGTTATCTTTTCAGCACTTGGAGGCACCAGCGGATCAATTATCACCGGATTTCTCTTTGGCCGGCTCGACGGGCAAACCGCCTTCTACTTCACGCTTGTGCCGCTTGTTCTTCTTTTTCTTATCCTGATTCCCTACAAGCGAAAACGCGAAAGCTTTGAAATAAAAAGCGACTCCTCGAAGAACTCCTGAACCACATGATAAATCCTCTGCAGATATGAAGAGATACGAGATCGATCACTACATTCAACTCTCCGGGCCGCTCTTTGAAGCTGTTCAACGGCAGCGTGTATTCGAAGACTCAAAGCAATTTGTGGATATGATTCCGGAACATGACCCGGATACGATTCTTTCGGAATGGAACAGCCGAAAAGAGGCCGGCGGTTTTGATCTTACTCGCTTTGTTCAAGATCATTTCCGCCTTCAGGATACGGCGAATACAGAACTTGACGTTGAATCGTCCAGCAGCTGCCGGGATCATATCCGGATGCTCTGGCCCCACCTTTTTCGTACGGCAGATCATAAAACATCCGAACTGAATTCCTTAATTCCTCTTCCGCGTGAATATGTTGTGCCGGGGGGCCGTTTTCGTGAGATTTACTACTGGGACAGCTATTTCACTGCACAGGGCCTGGCAGCTGACGGACATGACGATATGGTGCTGGCCATGGTAGAAAACTTTCGCTACCTGGTGGAAGAGATCGGCCATATTCCAAACGGCAACAGGGTGTACTACCTGAGCCGCTCACAGCCACCTTTTTTTGTGCCATTGATTACGCACGCGGCATCACTTCACGGCAGCGATATTATTCGTCAGTTTTTGCCGGCGGCTGAAAAGGAGTACCGTTTTTGGATGGATCAAACCGGGCAAAAGGGGCGCCGAACAGTTGAGGTGCCGGGAGCAGGTCGGCTCAACCGGTATTGGGATGACCGGCCACTCCCCCGCGAGGAGTCGTGGTACGAAGATACAGAATTGGCCGAGGCGGTCGACCCACAGAATAGAGAGTCCTTCTACAGGCACATCCGCGCAGCCTGCGAGTCGGGGTGGGATTTTTCAAGCCGGTGGTTTGCTGACGGCACATCCCTTTCCACCATCCAAACCACCGCCATACTGCCCATTGACCTGAACACATTACTCTGGTATATGGAGTCGAAACTTGCCGAGTGGAGCCGGGCCTCTGGCAGAATTGCCGATGCCCAAATGTATGAAAAGGCGTTCACAGAGCGAAGCCGGGCGATTCATGAGCTTATGTGGGATGAAGAACTTGGCTTTTATTTTGACTGGAACCACCAAACAGAAGAGAGAACCGGCCGATGGTCGCTTGCAGCCGTCTATCCGCTCTATTTTGGCATGGCATCACAGAAAAAGGCAGCGGCCGTGGCTTCCCACCTCGAAGATAAATTCCTAAAACCTGGCGGGTTGATCACCACTACGGTCCAAACCGGTCAGCAGTGGGACGCTCCCAACGGCTGGGCTCCCCTTCAGTGGATGGCCGTGATGGGACTGAGAAGATACGGTTTTACAGAGCTGGCGGAGGCAATCAGCCAGCGCTGGCTCCGCTTAAATGAGAATGTCTACAAGAGAAGCGGAAAAATGGTAGAAAAATACAACGTTGTGGATATTGGCCGCGAAGGCGGTGGTGGCGAATACCCGCTCCAGGACGGCTTTGGCTGGTCGAACGGGGTGTTCAGCGCACTCCAGCGTGAGTCCGCGTAACGCCATCTCATCGAAAGCATGTCCCGGGTTCCGCCGGCAGAGCGAATCGGAAAATTAAAATTGGTTCTCAGCAAATCCTGCGGGTAGAAAACAAACTCAGCGGCTGCTAAACCGTTCCTTGTCCATTTTGACTTAAATCCCCCAGAAAAAGCCCCGCGACAGGTCGGGAAAGGCAGCATGAACCATCCCATCCACCGGCGGACCAAGACTGTGATCCCTGTCTTCATCGGAAAGCTGCGTGGGTACCATTCCGGAAAAACCGAAGAATTCCCACTCGATCACCCTGGTGAGATTTAGCCATCAACCCACCGGCTGAGCACCCCGTCCATCATTCCAAATGTAAAAAAGAGGGTGCGGATAGAGATTACGCTTTACTAATCCACCAATGGCTATTACATTGACGAATATATTTCTAACAGAGCGAGCTACTTTCACCATGATACTCTCTAATTTCAATTCAAATCAAAAAATCAGCTGAACATGAATAAACGTAACTATTTAACAGGGCTGGCTGCATTTTGTATGCTATTGATGAGCTCACAACTCGCATTAGCCCAGCAAACCGTCACCGGCACCGTCGTTGAAGAAGCGACCGGTGAGCCACTTGTAGGCATTACAGTATTCCATGCACCCACAAACACAGGTACATCCACGGATATTGACGGGTCGTTTACCCTCGATATTCCGGCAGGAACAACCAGCTTACGATTCTCTGCTATCGGTTATTCCACCCGGAATATTGAAGTCTCGGGATCCGATGGCGAAGTCGTTGAACTGACCGTAGAAATGAGTTCGGATGTAGCCAACCTTGAGGAGCTGGTCGTTACGGGACTGGCAAGTAGCGTAAAGCGATCCAACTTGGCTAATTCAGTGTCATCGGTCTCGGCCGAACGGCTGACAGCCAATTCAGACCCGCAGACGCTTGACAAAGCCCTGCAGGGAAAGGTTGCCGGTGTACAGATCAACTCGTACAGTGGGGCACCCGGTGGCGGTTTTAATGTTCAAATGCGCGGTGTAAGTACACTCGGAGCCGGATCTTCTCAGCCTCTCTTCATTATTGACGGAGTTTATGTAAATAACAATGTTCTGACCACGGGACGATCAACGGTGAGTGGTGCCGGCGGAACGAGCCAGGACGGAGCCGCCAACCGGCTGGCCGATCTCAACCCGGATGATATTCAGAATGTGGAGATCCTGAAAGGGGCCTCAGCCGCCGCAATCTACGGCCAGCGGGCCAACGCAGGTGTGGTCATTATCACAACGAAACAGGGGAAAGCAGGTGAGACCCAGGTATCCATAAAGCAGGATGTTGGCTATAACAGCGCCCTCAACCTGCTGGGACGAACGAACTGGACTGAAGAGCGCATCGATATCTTTTATGGCGAAGGAAGTGCCCGCGCCCAGCTTGAAAAAGACCGCTTAAACACGGCCCAGGCCAACGGCACCGTCAGGGACCTGGAAGAGGAGATTTACGGAAACAACGGCGTGGTCCGCAACACACAGTTGAGTGTGTCTGGCGGTAATGAAAAAACCCGCTTTTATGTGTCTGGCGGCCTGAACTCCGAAGAGGGGATCATCAGCCGTACAGGATTCGACCGGCAGTCGCTTCGGGCTAACATCGAACACTCCATTTCGCCGCGATTTCGCGTAACGAGCAGCTCCAGCTACCTGCATACGGAGAGCGACCGCGGATTTACCGGGAACCAGAACAATACGGGAGGCTCTATCGGGTACTCTCTCGCGTTCCATCCCAACTATGCCTACGACATTATCAGGCAGAATGATGACGGGTCGTTCAATGATACCCCTTATTTTAGTGAAAATCCGCTTCGCCTGATTGAAGTGGCTGACAATGAGCAGATCGTGAACCGGGTTCTGCAGTCGCTGGCAGTGGAGTCTCTTCTGTATGATGATAACGGATCCCTCCTCTCATTAAACGTTCGCGGCGGGCTTGACTATACCAACTCGAACTCCATGATCTACTTCCCGGAGTTTATGCAGTTTCAGCGAACAGCCGCCAACTTCCCCGGCGATGTGATCCACTCGGCCCAGGAGGTTTTGAACCTGAACCTGGAAGCCGTGATGCTTTTTAACACAAACCTGGAAACGGATTTCGGCAACTTCGACCTGTCGACCCAGGTTGGGGCCACACGGTTTGATCAAACCATTTCGCTCGACAGAATTCGCGGACAGGGACTACTTCCGGCGCAAACGAATGTTGGAAATGCGGCACAGGTCACGGCCTCGCAAAATGAAGTGGATATCACCGATTTCGGTATCTTTGCCCAGCAGGAGATTAACTTCAGCGATCAATTGATTGCAACGCTTGGCGGACGCTGGGACCGGTCAACCCTGAACCTCGACGTGGATGACTATGCGTTCTATCCCAAAGCCTCCCTCGCCGTTAATGTCGGGAACTTTGATTTTTGGACCGTAGACCAGGTGAGCCAGTTTAAACTGCGCGTGGCCTACGGTGAAACCGGGGGTCTGCCCTCATTCGGCGGTATTTTTTCCAGCCTTGGCGGAACCAATATTGGCGACAGCGGCGGTGCCGTTGCTCCGGGTTCCGATGTGGACCCTGAGCTTGAGCCTGAGCGCGCACGGGAGCTTGAGTATGGTGCTGACCTGACATTCCTCAACGGGCGCGCCTCGCTGGAATTTACGCGCTACAACAAAACCATCGACGACCTGATTCTTGGCCTGCAGCCGTCTCCCTCAACCGGAGTTAACAGCGTAACCACAAATGCAGCTGAGCTTGAGAATAAAGGAACGGAGATCTCGCTGAACCTGATCCCAATTCAGAGTGACCGGTTCTCATAGAGTTCAAATATTTTGTG
>JAAAOB010000077.1 GCA_009909035.1 Bacteroidota bacterium | reverse complement strand
AACACCAAATTAATAAAATCTCCTTTCTCTACTACAGTCGGGAGATGTCGCGGCCGGGCGTGGCGTGACGATATCGATGATAAAAATTTACAATGAACGCTTTTTTTGGACAGCCTCATCTCTTGTCCTGCCGCTATCACCGGGAATTCATCCCCGCTGTTGTGCCGCCAGTGCGCGAGCCATAATTTGTGCAGGATGTGTTGTTTTCATCTGCAGGCCATCAGATATTTGATGACGGCATGAGAATCCGGGAACACAAACCGACGATTGGTCAGGCACATTTCGCAGGGCCGGGAACAGGACCTGTTCGCCAATCCGCAACGAGATATCCACCTTATCTTTTTCGTACCCAAAACTGCCGGCCATGCCGCAGCAGCCGGTCTGCAACTCCACAGGTTCAAAGCCCATCTGGCGAAAACTCTGCAGAAGGGGTTCATTTCCGACGAGCGCCTTGGTATGGCAGTGGCCGTGAATGTAGACAGTCTCACCCTCTCCAATATCGAGAGGCTCATCCGCAGCCAGCTCCGCCACCAGGAACTCCTCCCAGAGAAACGTATTGTCGGCAATGGTGCGGGCTTTTTTCAGGTCCTCTTCGCTGCAGAGATCGGTGTATTCATCACGGAGTGTGAGGACTTCACTGGGCTCAAGGCCCACAATCGGGATTCCACGCTCGGCAAAGGAAAAGTAGCGCCGGATGTTTTCGGCGCAGATGGTTGCGGCTTCGTCCAGCAGTCCCTTCGATATCTGGGGGCGCCCGGTGGGCCGGATAAAGGGGACCAGAACATCATATCCCAGCGCGTGGAGGACGCGAGTGGCGGCAATAGCAATATTAGGTTCATGATAGTTGGTAAAGATGTCCACCTGCAGCAAAACCTGGCGGGCACCGGGGTTTTCAATCTCTTTTTTGTGGGATCGATACCAGGACTGAAAAGTTTCGTGGGCGAACGCCGGAAGGGTTCGGCGCCGGTCGATGTTGAAGATTTTTTCCATCACTAATTTCGCCGGCTTCAATCGATTGATGAGGTTGGTTAGAGGCGAAAAGAATGAGGCCAGGGGGTAGAGTTTTTCAGGCTGACCAAAGAACCGCTCGGCGGCGGTTGTGCCATTTTTTTTGTGGTAGCCGTTCATAAACTCAGCTTTCATTTTTGCCATATCTACGTTGGCAGGGCACTCGCTTTTGCACGCTTTACAGCTCAGGCAGAGATCCAGCGCCTCCTTCAGTTCTTCGGATTGAAAGGCGTCTTGCTGTTTCCCTGAAAAAAGCTGACGAAACAGATTGGCCCGGCCGCGGGTGTTGTCTTTTTCCTCGCGTGTGGCGTGATAGGAGGGACACATCGTGCCGCCGCTTTCGGCCAGCTTGCGGCACACGCCGGCACCGTTGCATAGCTCAACAGCGGAATCAAAGCCACCCTCTTTGCGCCAGTTAAAGCTTGTGGGCACATCCGGTGGTTGATAGTCGGGTGAAAAGCGCAAATTTGAATCGATCGGCTTTGGATCCAGAATTTTACCCGGGTTAAACATATAGCCGGGATCCCAGATCTCTTTTACTTTTCGCAACAGGGGCATCATCTCACGACCAAGTACCATCTCAATGTACGGTGCCCGGGCGCGCCCATCCCCATGTTCACCGGAGAGCGATCCACGGTATTTTTGAACGAGCGAGGCCACCTCCTGCGCAATTTGTTTCATGGTTTCGATCCCTTCAGGACGTTTTGTCTCCACAACGGGACGCAGGTGCAGTTCACCCACGGAGGCGTGGGCATAAAACACACAGGAGGTGTTGTGGTTGTCGAGGATCTGCTGAAACTCCTGGATATACTCGGGCAGATCCTCCACCCGGACGGCGGTATCTTCCACAAAAGTGGGGGATGGATTGTCGCTGCCAAGCCCCATCAAGAGCCCCAGGCCGGCCTTTCGCAGGTCCCAGACCCGGCGCATGTCATCTTCATCAGATAGAAACGGGTGCGCGTAGCCATAGCCCAGGCTCTGCAGCTTTTGGGCGAGACCGGCCGCGTGAGATTCAAGTTCGGCCAGGTCATCACCCTCAAACTGAACAATGAGGATGCATTTCGGATCCCCTTCCAGGAAAAACCGGTTTTTACGCTGTTCAATGTTCCCTTTCGTAGCGTTCAGGATAATATCGTCCACCAGCTCAACGGCGGCAGGGTTCCATTTTACAATTTCTACCGTGGCCTTCATCGCCTCATGTATGGAGGAGAACTGCGGAATGACCAGGGTCTTTGCCTTGGGAAGCGGAACAAGGTTCACTTTGGCGGTTGCCGTCATGGCCAGGGTCCCCTCACTGCCGCATAATAGCTCCGCCAGGTTAAACGGCCGCCCGCCCGGAGTGATGGGCTCCATTTCGCAGAGGCGGTCAAGTGCATACCCGGTGTTCCTTCGAATGATATCGGGGTGCGGATAGCTCTCAAAAATTTTATCGCGGTGGTTGCTCAGCAGATGGATCATTTGCCGGTAAATGCTCCCTTCCAGTGTGTCAAGCGACATTTTTTCCGACAGCTCTGAAGGAGTGAGGGGTTTAAACAGAGCGCGTGAGCCATCACTTAGCACAGCCTCCACCTCCAGGATGTGCTCCCGCGTGGTTTTATGCTTAATTGAAAACGAGCCGCATGAATTGTTTCCGATCATGCCGCCAATCATGCAGCGGTTCGTTGTGGCGGTGTCGGGACCAAACTGCAGCCCGTGGGCGGCTGCCTCGCGGTTCAGCGAATCACGTATAACACCAGGCTGAACGTGGGCAAACTGCTGTTCCGGGTCTATCTGCAGGATTTGGGTCATGTGGCGCGAAACATCCATGATTACCCCATCGCCGGTGGTCTGGCCGGCAAGACTGGTCCCTGCACTCCGGGCGGTAATCGAAACGTTTTTATCAGCCGCTTGCCTGACGAGTTCGCGGATATCGTCAATCGCATGGGGAAAAGCAACGCCTGATGGCAGCTCTTCATAAAGTGAGGCGTCGGTGGCGTAAAGGCGTCGGGTCAGTATATCGGTTTGAATCATCTGGTGAATAAAAAACGCGTATTAATAAAAGGGATAGTTTACTGTATCTTAACAACAGAAAATACCCTAAGAATTCGAACAGTTTGTCCGATAATCAAATGTGCGCCGCCTCCCGGTGATGCATGAATGCAGCAATGAAACAGGTTTTATGAGTCACACAAATGACAGAGAAAATTGGAAATTATATTGGGTAGTTGCAATATTTGTTTTGCTGGGAGTGGCTCTGGTCAGCGTAAGCTATGTGGGCGAGAGAGTTCAGGTTGGAATCAACGGCTATATTTCGGGTGAAGCGGAGTGGTCGAAGGCCCAAAAACAGGCCGTTCTCGAGCTTACGCATTACGTAAGAACAGAAGATGAAGGTCATTATGGACGTTTCAGGGGGGCCTTAAGCGTGATTTATGGAGACCGGATGGCGCGCGAGGAGCTCTCGTCGGAAAATCCCAATCTTGCGCGTGCCCGGGAGGGATTTTTCAGGGGGGCAAATCACCCGGACGAGATTGGCCCGATGATCCGGGTGTTTCAAAATTTTCGGGATATGAAGGAGATCAGCACCGCAATTGAGACCTGGGAAAGAGCGGATGAGGGAATTGATCAACTGGTGGCACTGGCTGATTCTGCTCAATCACTGATCCGCGAGGGACGATTGTCGGATGAGCAGACGGACCGTCTGAACCGGCGAATATCAGAGATGGATCGCAACCTGACAGAGCTTGAGCAGCAGTTTTCAGCGGCAATGAGTTCTGCAGCCCGCAGGGCAGGGAAGATGGTTTTTATGGCTACAAGTATTCTTTCAACCGTATTTATTGTGCTGGCTGCATTTACGGCGGTATCCTTCATGAGCGGGTATAAAAAGTCGAACAAAAAACTGAAAGAGTCAGAGCAAAAGCTGAAAAATGTGCTGGATCACTCTCGTGACGTGATTTACCAAATTACGATCGGCTCAGATAGATATGACTATATGAGTACGTCTGTGAAAGATATGCTCGGTTTCAGCGCCCGCGAAATTATGGAGGGTGGACCGTCATTTATCCTGGAGCGCACCCATCCTGATGACATCGACCGGATGAGGAAAAAGATGAAACAGCTTGAATCGGAAAATGTTGAGAAAAAGCTGGTGATGGATACAGAATTCCGGGTAAAGCGGGCTGATGGCAGCTACATCTGGGTCAACAATAAACGGTCGTTGGTTCGCGATTCGGACGGACGTCCGGCAGCCATTGTGGGGAATGTACGTGATATTTCCGTGCGGAAACGCCAAATGGAAAAACTGGACAGGTCGCTGGCGGAAAAGCAGACGCTTCTTTCGGAAATTCACCACAGGGTCAAAAACAACCTGGCCATTGTTTCAAGCCTGATTGAATTGCAGAAAGATGGCGTGGATGCAGAGGTGAAAAGCTCATTCAGGGATGTGCAGTCGCGCATAAAATCGATTGCGCTGATCCATGAAAAGCTCTACCAAAACACCATTTTCTCGGAGGTAGAGCTGTCGGTCTACCTGCAGGAGCTGGCAGAGATGATCTCCAATACCTACCGATCAAAACAGAAGAGCATCAACTTTACGTTTAATCTTGAGAATATTAAGGTTGAGATGACCCTGGCGGTACCGATCGGACTGATCTGTAACGAGCTGATTAACAACAGCTTTAAACATGCTTTTTCTCAGCAGGAGTCGGGAGAAATTGCGATCACGCTGCGAACATCGGGCACAAACGGTATCCTTGAGGTGGCAGATAATGGAATGGGGCTGCCGGATGACTTTAGCCTTGATCGCACCGGTGGACTTGGGGTCACCCTGCTGAACGTGCTCACTGATCAGATTGATGGAGAGCTGATGGTAAAAAAAGGAGAGACCACCCGTTTCGAACTTATGTTTCCGATCGGCAGTGAAACTAAAAAAGCGGAGAACCGATCGGCATAACCGGCCGGTTTTTCCGTTTTAGTAAAAAATCAAGACTCCGTCAGGACGTATCAGGCAGCCATAACGTCGGCGACGGCCTCGGCGGCTTCTTTCAGGAGAACAGCCGAAATCACGTTCAGATCACTGTTGTCAATGATTTTTTTGGCTTCTTTGGCATTCGTTCCCTGAAGTCGGACAATGATCGGCACATCTTCCACCTTTCGTGCTATTTCCGGATCTTTAATCGCTTCAATAACCCCGTTGGCTACGCGGTCGCACCGCACAATACCGCCAAAAATATTAATTAAAATTGCTTTCACGTTTGGATCATCCAGGATGATACGGAACCCGTTTTTTACCGTTTCTACATTGGCACTGCCACCCACATCCAGGAAGTTGGCCGGTTCACCGCCGGAGAGTTTAATGATATCCATCGTGGCCATGGCCAGTCCGGCGCCGTTTACCATACAGCCTACGTTACCGTCGAGCTTGATATAGTTGAGCCCAAATTTGGAGGCTTCAAGCTCAATAGGGTTCTCCTCCGATTCATCGCGCAGGTCGGCGTATTTCTTCTGCCGGAAGAGGGCGTTGTCATCGAATGTGAATTTGGCATCGAGCGCCATCACATCTCCATCTGGAGTTCGCACCAGTGGATTAATTTCCACGAGGCTGGCATCGGTCTCCTCATAACATTTGTAGAGGGCCATGATGAATTTCACGGCTTTTTTAAACGCATCCCCTTCAAGTCCCAGCGCAAATGCGAGGCGACGCGCCTGGTTGTGCTGAAGATCCATGCCGGGTTCAACCCACTCCTTGATAATTTTTTCGGGGGTCTCCTCGGCTACTTTTTCAATCTCAACGCCCCCTTCCGTAGAGACCATGATGACGTTTTTGCTCTTTCCCCGGTCCAGTAAAATGCCCAGGTAGTACTCCTGCTCAATATCCACCCCGTCCGTTACGTAGATGGTATTAATCTTCTGGCCTTCATCCCCGGTTTGAATCGTGACCAGCGTGTCGCCCAGCAGATTTTCAGCTGCCTCTTTGACCTCCTCAACGGATCGGCACAAAATCACTCCTTTGGCTCCGCTCTGTTTGGTTTTCCCTTTTCCCCGCCCGCCTGCGTGGATCATCGCTTTCACAACGAAGAGCGAGGAGCCGTTGGCCTTCATTTCCTTTGCGGCCTCAACGGCGTCTTGAACTTTATCAGCAGCTACACCGGCAGGTACCGCAACGCCGTACTCATGTAGAATTTCTTTCGCTTGATACTCATGAATTTTCATAAACAGTCACAGGTTTCATCAATAATTTCGGTTTACATAAATCGCTGGTATAATAGCCAAACTGGCAGGTAAAAAAAAGCTGGGCAGTGATTTGTTCCGTCACCGCTGTTTTGCTATCAGCATGAGGGGGGGCGAACGGCAAGAGGAGGCAGGCTGTAAGAGCCATTGCATACAGGTTGTACTGAAAGACAAAAAAAAGTGTAAGGGATCCGGCACAAATTGATCATACAGCAAAGAGAATAAAACCGGAGACTGATGGCAAAAAAATATCGGAAAGAGAAAGAACTAACTTATGTATCGCTTCGTGTGGTGGCAGGGGTACCGCTGTTTATAGACATCCGGCTGCTGAGAAAAATGAGCAGCGGCCTGCGCTGGTGCTGCGAGAAGCGGGGGCTGCGACTGTATGAATATGTTATCATGCCGGACCGGATACTTTTGATGGGAAATACGGCGTGGGGCGTGTTTGATGATGTAATTGCAAGTTTCAAAACCTTTTCCTCCAAATCGGTGATGCGGGTTTTGCGGGAAGGACGGTCGTTCGGGCACCCTCCCTGGGTCACCCGACTGATCGAGGAGCACGGAACAACGGGAGGTCCGGAGGGGACGGTCATCTGGCAACGGAAAGATCATCACCGGGTGCTCTACCAGCAGCACGAAATCGACGCCACGGCACTTGCCATACGAAACGCCCCCGTGAAGCAGGGAATCGTCAAAAAAGAGGAGCATTACCTGCACAGCAGCGCAAATCCATCGAACCCGCTCGAGGGGTGGCAGGTGGCCGTGACCGACAGGGGAATCTAAATGCCCCTGCGCAGGCCGCGTTCAGTAAACCGCCAGTCCGGAATTGAACCATTGGTTTCGCGGTCTTGCCAGGTGATCTCCGTTTTCCGGTCATCCCGCAGATCGTACATCGTCATGGCAGCGGGCGACCAGTAGGAGTCTGCCAGCTGCTCAAAATTTTCCGCCTCAAGCCGCTTAATCTTCTCTCCCTCTTCATTAAAATAGTGAATTTCGAGAAGCGTATATTTTTCACGATCAATTTTAAACGTCACGGATGAATATTGTTCAGAGTCCGGTTTATCGGCTCGTACAAGATAGTGATCGGAGTACGTCTCCATCCATTTGAACTCATAATCATCGGCCTGCTGGTCGCCGAGATCCTCAAAAGTAAAATCACTGCCCATAAAGCGATCCCCCCGTTCGGAAGATGTAATGTTCTGAACTCTTCCAACAGAGGGCAGGTAGAGACGCTGCAGGGTGCTGCCGTCCTGGCGGGATGTTAGAAAACCGGTTCCGCTTACATTTCCCGGGCTTGAAAAGACAATCAGGCTTTTTGAGGTGTTCTCTTCGTTAACGGACCACATCTTCATCGTCCGACTCCTGGTTCGTCCTCTTGGATCGGTGATCACCATGTTCATGATAGCAGTTTCTGATGAGACGGTGTTTCGGCGCTCTTCCACTTCTTCGAAAATGGCGCGGGCTTCCGATTCATCGGTAATACGATCCTGCCCATAGGCGGGCAGGGACAGAAGCAAAAAAAATAGAACCAAAAGGATTGAGTTGAGATATGTCACGTTTTTTTGGGTTACGATCCGTTGATTTAAATGTAAAGCTCAAAACGACAGGCGGATTTGAAACGTTCGCGGGGTGTAGATCGAATAGCAGGCAGATCGTTTGGCCGGTGGGAATGCATATTAAAAAAGCCACGCCCCGAAAGGCGTGGCTCATGTCAGGATCACTGAAAAAGTTATAAAGAACTCAATCAGAATCCTTAACCCCATAGAAATATACAAGAATTTGTGAGTTGAATAAAGAAAAACATCAAAATGTGATATTGAATTTACAGTTATTCACACAGTGGAAGGGTACTGTAAATTATTCGGAGGCAACGAATTTTGGTTGCGGGTACGACAATCGAAATCAGATATCCGGGGCCGGGGATTCTTCGCCTTAACGTATTGTATCTGACAAAGAAAGCCCGTAATTTAAAGGCTGTTTCAAAAGCGCCACAGCGCCATGCAGGCACCTTTCACAAAAGCATTTGACTGGTTCTATGTTGACCCTCAGATGTAAGTCGGTGTTGGATCAGATCTGCAAGAGAAACAGAAGCGGATTGGTGTCCATTTCAAATCACAAATCCTTTTGAGATGGGTAACAACGCCGTTTAAACAGTCCAGGGCCCGTAGTTCAGTTGGTCAGAGCAGTCGGATGATGATGGGTTGGTCGTCACGCCCGGGGCGTGACCGGGCCTGCCGAATCGAAAATGACATCGGCATACGTTAAGAAATTTATTGAAAAGGGCCCGTAGCTCAGTTGGTCAGAGCAGTCGGATGATGATGGGTTGGTCGTCACGCTCGGGGCGTGACCGGGCCTGCCGAATCGAAAATGACATCGGCATACGTTAAGAAATTTATTGAAAAGGGCCCGTAGCTCAGTTGGTCAGAGCAGTCGACTCATAATCGATTGGTCGCAGGTTCAAGTCCTGCCGGGCCCACTATCAGAAAAAGCGAATGAGAGGGTGTAAAAACCCTCTCATTTACCCCTCCAGTTAAAAAAAAGCCTTATTTCTTACAATTTGTAAGCGAACCCAAGGGAACAAAAGTGTACACTTTGCTTCCCTTCTTTTCCCAACTACTATGTACACTACTATGTACAGTTTTGGAAGCTGGGAAAAATGATAAGGCTTCAAATTTGATGTTCGCACATCTAACATCAAATTAACTGGAGAATACTTATGGCTTTTCTTATCAAACGTGGTAGGGTTTATTATGTGAATTTTTACTCTGAGGAACTGGGTAAAAAGAATGTTCGGAAATCATTGGGCACTCGTCATAAAGATGTAGCTCAAAAAATGGTTACTGAACTGGAGAAACTTGAATCGTTGGGCAAAATCAATCCCTTTTCAAAAGGATTTAACCCCAAAAAAGTATTACAACAGAATACCCGTAAAGAAACTATACACTGTGATACGGTTTCAGAAGCGATAGAACTATTCTACAAATCTAAAAATCACCTCTCTCCGGCAACAATTGGAGCCTACCAAAGAGCTTTAGATCATTTTGTGGAATTAAATGAGTTAGCAGATGAACACCCGACTAATGTTCTGAGCTACCATTTTGAAAATGTGATTTTCAAAAAAGGTATTACTTCAGCTACACGGCACTACTATTTCCGGCACTTTCGATCTTGGTGGAAGTATCTTCTGAAAAAGAAAATCGTTGAGAAGGACTATTTCCCGACGCTTAAAGAGGATTTGCCAAGAATTAGAGAAAATACACGGCCTAAAATGATTTCTGAGGAAGAACTTGGAATTCTTTTTAAGAAATTCGATGAAGAACTGGAGCGCAAGAAAGACTTACCTGAATTTGACCCTAATTTAGTCCAACACTGGTTTAAACCTATTGTGGCATTGTATTACTATGGCGGACTCAGAAAACATGAAGCAGCGTTTGATCCAGAGCTTTCCTATTCCGGACTGAAAGGTGAAAACCTGATCTATGAAGATGGAGAGCTGAGTTACATTTCACTACCTCCTACGAAAGGTAGAAAAGAACGTCTAATTCCGATCATTAATGAATTAAAAGAGGAATTGGATGACTATTTTGAAGTTCGTGGGAAAATAAGCCCCAGTGATTATGTGTTCATCTATACCGGTGGAAATACAAAAGGCCAACCCGTTCGTGGAATGCGAGTGTACCGGGAATTTAAGCGTTATTGTAAAGAAGCTGGTATTCCTACTACCCGTACATTACATGGGATGAGACACCAAGCGGTTACTACCTGGATTGAAAAGGGATTTCATACAGCTGAAGCAAGTTATATGGCAGGACATTCCAGTCAGAAGGTCACGGAGAAATACACTCATTTGACGGCGAAGAGGTTGAAAGATAAAATGGATAGAATGAATTGATGCTTATGCAATAGATAGGTTGACGAGCTAGACGCTCCGTGAGCATAATTTCTCACGGCCGTCTACTCGATCATACCAATTTGTGATTCATCTAAAGACACAAAAATTTAACAGGAAAATTCTTTGTTTAGAAGAATTTATATCAAGAGTTGTTAGTATATTTTTTTATAATTTTAAAAATTGCTGTGTTCAAGTCACTAATGCAACAGCGCGGTGTTTTAGGGTTTGCTGTATAGGTGAAAGGTAATCAAATTTTCGAATAGGTCGATTGTTGAGGTGACGCTCGACGGTTTTAATGCGCTGCCCGGATATATCCCGCAGATCCGTACCCTTTGGAAAGAACTGGCGGACTACTCCAATTCTGTTTTCAACCGTCCCTTTATCCTGTGAGGTGTAGGGTCTGGCAAAGTACACATTGGCATCGAGTTTTCTTGCCAGCGATTGGTGGTTCGCAAAGGCCTTATCGTTGTCAACGGTTACAGTTTTGATAAATGACTTGGAAATCCGGGCCAGGC
>JAAAOB010000083.1 GCA_009909035.1 Bacteroidota bacterium | reverse complement strand
ATTTTTTCAAGGCCGGAGTTTCTTCGTGAACATTAAGTTTGATCTCTTAAAATTAATTTAAATGGTCATGAATTTGAAAACCTTACAATTCAACCAAAAGGTTTTCCATAAATTAAACTAATTTAAAACATCTGGTTTCACGCCCGTTTTTCTTTCATATCCCTCCAGGATAATGTGCATCATATCGTCCAGGTCAAACGTACCGAAGTTGAGAACAAGATCGTAGTCGGCCGCATCATCTACATCCCTCTTAAAGTGGTGCCGGATAAATTCGCTCCTCTCGTTGTCAATTTTTTCTGTCATAGCGCGTGCCTCCTCTTCCGGCATCCCCTCGCGATCTGCATATCCCTTCACCCGCTTCTTGAGCGGTTCAACTACCCGTACATGGAACGATGAGGGGTTTTCACAAATATAGTTCGATCCACGCCCCACAATAATGGCATTCCCATGCTCTTCAATTGTTCTGATGACACCTTTCAGCGTGTGGATATAGGTGTAGTTCGTGTAGACATTTTTCATAAAGCCCGCCACCATATCCTCCACCGTTTCCATCAAGCTCTCATCCAGAGATTCAAGGAACTCCGGGTCGCTCCCCAGCTTATCGGCAACTGACATCAGGATTTCGCGATTCCATGTCTTGAACCCGATTTTCCCGGCCATGTACTCGGCAAGTGCGGCGCCCCGCGCTCCAAACTCACGGGAAATCGTAATGACAGGGTACGACTTCTTTTCCGAAACCACGGTTTTCGTTGGGTTTTCAAGTTCCCACCGCTTGATTCTTTCCTCAATAATCCTGTTATAAATCTTACTCATCCGTTACTCCGCTTTTTATATGAAATGGGTTTGATCTTTTCAGTACACAAAAATCTACCAAAATTATCAATACATTGATAACCAGCATGCTCTTTTTTACCTGTCCATCGCTGGCCTAATCTGTTCCTTGTCATACGCTTAGAAAGTTCAGCCGTACACACAGCTGCCGGGCTTTTCCGCTGATCTCTGCCGCTTGCTGTAGCCTTTTCCACTTCTGAATCTACCATACGATCCAGGGTTCGGGGAAGGGAAACCGGTTTCACTGCTCAAGTCCGCATTTTAGTACTCTCTCGCCAAATTTTTTTAACTCTCAGTAGGTACTCTGTTCCTTCAGGGTGTATTACAAATAAACTCCATACACTAACATAAATATCAAGCTATGAACAATCGATGTAATTGTATGTTTCCATCTCACATTCAACACTCCGTTTTCAAGGTCCTGATGCTCTTGCTCATTCTGCCTCTTTTGTTAACATCTTGTAACGACAAGCAGGTCCAAACCATCACCTGGACAGAGTTTGAGCCGGTCTATATGTCGCAGGAAGAGTTTATCAACTCCGTAGGCCTTGAAGAACCGCGCGAACTGGAGAAGCCCGGTAAAATCTATTTTCATAACGGCTTTCTCTTTGTGAATGAAGTCAACGAAGGCATTCATATCATTGACAACCGGGACCCGTCAACCCCCGTTGTGATCGGTTTCATCAATATTCCTGCAAATAAAGATATCGCCGTAAAAGACGGTCTTCTCTATGCCGACTCCCAAAAAGATCTGCTCGTGTTTGATATCAGCGATCTCAATTCACCGGAGCTTATAGACCGGATGGAGGATGTGTTTAAGACCTCAGCCCAGAGGGCCCCGGGATTTACAACGCAATCGGTTGACCCGTCCAAAGGCCTTGTTGTTGACTGGAAAAAAATTGAGCGGGAAGAGATCTGTGAAGACAACTGCCACTCCCATCCTGCAAATCAGAATATATTTTTTGACACTGCCTTCAGCGGCGGCCGAACATATGCGGAATCTTCGGGCAGCGGCGTTGGCGGATCGATGGCTCGATTTGCCATCACCGGGGACTACCTGTACGCGGTTGATTTCCGCGACCTGTTTACTTTCGATATTTCACAGCCAGAAGCAGTGAAGGTGGATAACCAGTATGTAGGATGGATGATCGAGACCATTTTTCCTTACGAAGAGAACCTGTTTATCGGGTCGGGTAACTCTATGTACATCTACGACCTCAGCAATCCCGAATCACCCCGTCAGCTCTCCGTTTTCCGACACGCCACGGCGTGCGACCCGGTCGTGGTCGAGGGCGATTACGCTTACGTAACTCTTCGCGACGGGGAGCTATGCCCAAACAATCCCGGCAACAACCAGCTTGAAGTTATTGACGTCAGCGACCTGACAAATCCCAAAAATATCGGCATCTATAAAATGATTAACCCGCAGGGTTTGGGTATTGATAACGGAAACCTGTTCATCAGCGAAGGCGATCACGGACTTAAGATCATGGACGCCGGAAACCCCCACAATATCAAGCAGATCAGGCATATCACCGATATCAAAACCTACGACGTTATTCCGTATAACGGAGTTTTGATGATCACCGGCCGTGACGGCATCGTGCAGTACGATTACAGCGACATCAACGATCTGAAGCATCTGAGCACCATTCCTGTTCAGCCATCGGATGAGGCGTCGTAAGTCATGAGGTTCACAAGATTACATTTAATCCTCGCCGTACTGCTGGGTTGCATGGCCGTACGTCCGGCATCTCTGCTCGCTCAGCAACATGGAGATCCGGAAGACGCAATCGGCTACTACAACCGGACCGGCATGGACCTGCTCTATAGCGACCACTCCTCAACGGCGCGCTACTTTACCATCAATGGGTACCGGTTCAGCGAAAACATGTCGGCGGGCATCGGCGTTGGGTTTGCCCCGTATAACGACCCGCTGGGGCTATTCCCGGTCTTTTCCGATATCACATACCATTTGTCAGGTGGCGATGTATCTCCCTTCGTTTACCTCCGGATGGGCTACAGTTTCAGCCGGAAAGCAGACGACGGGGTGTTTATGGAGAATCATGAGGGTGGGCTGATGATGAATTCCGGCATCGGTGTCCAGTTTCAAACGGCGGGCAGCTGGGGGTGGTATCTTAATGCCGGAGTCAACCGCGATGGTACATCGTACAGCTTCGATTCCTGGGGAAACCGAACCGTCCATAACAGGAACACGTACAGGCGCATAAACCTTGGCATTGGGGTGGTTTTTTAATCCGGTCTGGCAGTAATCATAGAGCGGCGTCGCTGACCCGCTCCTTATTTGTCATGAACGAACGCAGTGTTTGGTAAGATCTTCGGGGCAATCGTCCGACGAGAGCATGGAGCCTTGCATTAACGTTGCCGGTCATTCGATCTCTCCCTCTCGGTGCAGCCAACCCGGACCACATTTTTTGGCAAAACCACCTTCCTGTTTTCTGGATTTGGTCTGAGGGCAAAACCGCCACCCAAGGCTGCCAGATCCGGTGGGTGTACCGCTGGAGCGGCACCTGCGGCGGACAGGTTTCGTTTAATTTCTCATCCCGCCGCGATCTATGAGCTCTTTGGCGCTGACCAGGGCGGAATCGGTTATCTCTTCTCCGCTCATCAGGCTGGCTACTTCATGGATATGCTCCTCGTCAGACAGCGGGGTTATTTTGGTGATGGTCCGCTCCCCCTCCTCCAGTTTCTCCACGCGGTAGTGTTTGTGGGCCTGGCTGGCGATCTGAGGCTGATGGGTGATCGCCACAATCTGACAGTGTTTGGAGAGTTTTCTCATTTCACGGCCCACCTTCTCTGAGATATTGCCGCTGATTCCCGTATCAATTTCATCAAAAATCATGACCGGCAGGTGGTGCTCTTTCGCCAGGATCGATTTCAGCGACAACATCACCCGGCTGATCTCACCGCCCGAGGCGATCCTGGCCAGCGGTTTCGGCTCCTCTCCTTTATTCGTGGAGATGTAAAACGTCACGTCATCACAGCCTCGTTCCGTACACTCCACAGGCTCTCCGTCAATCTCAATCCAGCCGTTCGCTGAGCCCATCCATCGCACATCCACCGTAAACTGTCCGTTTTTGATCCCCAGGTTTTTCAGTGCATCCACAATATCGGAGGAGAGCTGCCGGCCGGTGTCAAATCTTATGTCATGCAAAACGACGGCTTTCTCCTTCAGGTTCCCGGCCTGCTCACGGATCTTCTTCTCGATCTTTTCGATCTCCAGGTCAAAATTTTCGGCCACATTCAGCTCCCGCCTGATCTCGTTATAGTAGTTGATCAGTTCCGGGATCGACCGCATATATTTTTTCTGCAGCCGGTTCAGTTCCGACTGACGCTGCCGCAGCGTCTCCAGCCGTTTAGGATTAAACTCAATGCCGTTGCGATATCGCTCCGCAAAATTGATCGCCTCCTGTATGCTGATGCGGGCCGTATTTACCTCTTGCAGGTAGGTCTCAAACTCCGGCTCGATCCGGGCCATATCTTCGAGGTGCAGCTTGATGGTGTTCAGCATTTCCATCAGGCTGACATCATCCCCATTTCCAATCTCGGATATTGCCGCCGCCTTCTGGTCAAGGTCTTCGGCGTTATCCAGAAGATTCATTTCCGACTCCAGCTCCTCCTCTTCAGAGGCATCAAGCTCGGCCGCCTCCAGCTCCTGAACCTGGAACTGGTAAAGTTCCGTTTTTTCTTTGAGCTCGCGCTCCCGCCGTTTCAGGTCCCGCAGCTCTTTTTGAAGAGTTTTCATCGCGGTGTACTCCTTTTGATACGCTTCCAGCGCCGGCTGAACCGTCTCAAACCGGTCGATCACCTCCATATGGTGCTCCTCCTTCAGCAGCATCTGGTGATCATGCTGGCCGTGCAGGTCCACCAGCTGATCCCCTACCCGTTTCAGCACCGCAATATTAACCGGCGTATCGTTGATGAAGGCACGGCTTCCCTTTTGACGAATTTCCCGCCGCAGGATCAGCTCTTCGCTGTACTCTACCGCGTGTTCTTCCAGCAGGCTGGCAAGGTAAGGATCGTGGCCGATCTCGATCGTTGCCTCCGATATGGCCTTATCCGCACCCTGACGGATCACGTCGGTATCGGCACGCTCGCCAAGGATCATATTCAGCGCCCCAATGATAATCGATTTCCCCGCACCGGTCTGCCCGGTTAGGATATTGAGGCCATCTTCAAACTGTACATCCAGTTCGTCAATCAGTGCAAAATCTTTGATATAGAGAGATCGGATCATGGTGGCAATGTTGTCGTTCAACAAGAGTCGCACCTAAAAATAACGGATCTCCCGGTCAGATCAGAAAAGAAAATCTTTTTCAACGGAAAAAACGAGTCTGCGTGAGCTGAAGCCTCCCGCTGGCGGGATGGATCATCCTATGGATCGTTCATTAACCCGGATTATTCACCACGCGTAACTATTAAAATACATGGCATCGATCGTTGTATCTGCAGAGGGGATGTGAATTGTACGCGGTAAATCCTCATTTCTGTATCGATAGTTTATCATCACTCTAAACTGATACTGAAGCGGCTTATTCCTCTTGACTTCTGAAAATGTGACCGTTGTGGTATAAAGAGAGGAATTCTCTTCATTCGGACTCAATTTTACAGGCTGCACAACAGACAGCGGCGACTGATCGCCAATCAATTCTACGTGATCTCGTTCCGGGTCAAATGTGCCATTCTCCGTGAACTCGCGAATATCCACCTGGAATGTAACATCTACCTGTGCATACAGAATCTGGACACCGCAGAGAAGTTGGACTGCGAAAAAAAGAAGTACGATTCGTTTCACGATCTGCCTCTCTGGTTCCCCATTCGTGATGTGCATCTGCTACCAGCCTTTGCCATTTCCTTTGCCGTTGCCACCTTTTCCATTCCCGTTGCCGTTACCATTTCCATTGTTTCCTTTTCCATTGCCGTTACCGTTGCCGTTTCCATTGTTTCCATTCCCGTTACCGTTGCCGTTTCCATTGTTTCCATTCCCGTTTCCGTTGCCATTGCCATTTCCATTATTGCCGTTGCCATTTCCGCTGCCATTGCTGCCATCGGATCCGCTATTGTCTCCACCGGTGGAGCCGTCATTGCCTCCGGAGTCATTGGTACCTCCTGAGTCATTATTATCTCCGGAATCATTATTTCCATCACTGTTCTGGCCATCATCGCTCTCATTGCCATTATCCTTACCGGAACCCGAGCCGTTTGAATTATAATCTCCGGGAGTAACACTGGTATGCCAGTGCATAACAGAGAAGAAACTTTCTCTCGGAAAACTTGGCGGATTCATTTCAAGCAGTCGTTCATCGTAGACATATTTTTTGTTGAATCCCGACAAAATAGCTCCACTTCTGAACGTACCCATTGGTCCCCGTTGCTGCTGGATGACACCTCCGAGAAGCTCCAGGTCGCCACGCCCGTATCCCGTGTTATAATTTTCTGCCCGAAACGATTTGTCTAAAGCCATGATGGATGCGTGAATTGTCAGGTCTGTGCTGCCCTCATGCCGATGAGCATTGTCATCAATTATGACCTCTTCTTCACTTACAATTCCGAGTATATCGTCTGAATTACTATTTTTGGTTGGGTCGTTTTTATATCGAATATCTCCTTCAATGATAATGTCCTTTTCGGAGTGGACAGTATATTGACCCGAGATGGTACCGCTCATGTAAATCTCTTCTGATGATGAAATGACGCCGTTGTATTTCGACATATCCACCGTGTATTGTACGGGGTTCATCCACCATCTCGGGGGAGGCTCCTGCACAAAAAGATTGCCGTTATCAAGAAAATCCAGCCGGACATTTTTATCAAATTTCAGCCCGTTTGCCGAAGCACTGTTCCTAAGCACATCCAGTGTATGATCCGTTGGGGGATCCCGCCTCATGGCATTAAAATCCGACCCTCCGTAAAAATTGGGATTGTTCGACATCGCAAAGTATCCGTTCCACATTTGGGGGCTTGTCACCTTCCCGTAAAATGTCGGATCACCGGCAATATTTAACCGGCCATTGGTATGTACAGGGCCGGATAGTTCATCAGACCATATAAAATAGATGTTACTCGGCTCATAGTCTGTAAAGTAAGAGTACTTTGAAAAGGAGTCTTTACGAAGATAAATCTCCGATTGTGCCTCTTGCCCCCGGTAGGTGGCCGTGCCGTGGATCAGCAGGCTATACTGATCCCAAACCGGAATATTGTTTGGCGGGATATTGGATGAACTTTGATCGTAAACAGACACATCCACCGATACGGGCGTATCCATAAAGTTGTCGGTTTTAAATCCGCCCGTCCAATTTTGGTTGTTTATAATTTCACGCAAAGCATAATCCATTGCACTATTTAACGTATTTTTGGCATGAAGCTCCGCGTGGTAATTATTGGTTCGTTCCGGTACTACGGAATTTCTGTTGTTGATACCGCTCTGGACTATTCCTACAACAATAAACATTCCGCTAACCAGTAAAAGTAATGCTCGTCCCATGATATCCTGTAATTTAAATCATAATGTTATCCGGCAGGAATAGTTTTTTCCAGCCTGACTGCCTGTAGATGGGAGACCCCTGTGGATCTTCGCCTATAGGCTCTGCAGACTCCACAATAATCTCAACCAATATACTTCTCACTTCATCCTTCGAAGCTGTTTTTATCGTCCCCTTCTTATCGCTGAATGCCTGCACATGAAAGCGTACAACCGGATACTTTGATTGAACATTACCGGGTGCATCATCCATTGGCCCCACCCGCATCAAAGACTTATCATTTGGGTTGCTGGTTTTTCCAAAGCCTGAATTCTGTAATTTCCACTGAAATTCGCGGTTTTTGCCCCGGTACGTGGCCTTAAACCTCAAATGGTTATTGCTGAAGTTCAATATTTTACTCTTTTCACCAAACGCCAGGTAGTTCATATCGTGCGAAATAAGCTGTCGGAGATTATCGACCCTTGTATCCGTGGTAATGTCAACCGTATGCTGATACGAGCTCTGCATAACGGTATTATTCAGCGTGAGAATAGAGATCAGTAGAATACCACCCACGATATAGCTAATAGTGATGCCTAAATTCATATTGTGGCCTCATGCGTTTTATTTAACAAATGATTTTGTGAACGCCAGCTGAACAGGTTCTCCTGTCGTTCCATCCAGTGCATATTCACTATTCACCCCGATCAGCAGCTCTACAGACCGGATGTTATGATTTTCAAACGGGGCTGTATTCTTTTCTATATCAACAATGAATGGTATCGCATCTGCCGTACCGGAATCCCGACTGTACATTATTGTTTTGGGATAGCTGGCCAATTCAGAATCCAACTCGCTTTCTGAGGTGACCCATCGCAGTTCGTCCACTCTCTCCTGGGCTATTGCAAGAGCATAGTACTCAATTTCATGGTCAAGACTGCTCCTGTCGTTCATAAGAATTGTCCGGTTCACGGACATCATCAAAAAGGAGAAGAGAACCATCGCCCCCATCAAAAAGATGATATCTGAATAATCTGTCATGTTTTCTTAACTATTTTTTCCACTCTTATGAACTTCAAGATTGATCCTTCGTGCGTATATAACAAGAGTACTGAAGCGTCTTGATGTTACAAGATCTATTGAATTCTAATGGTTTAATTCTCTTCGATTCTTTTTTATATCATCGGCCATTGGAAAGCAGATCTTAAATAGAACGTATTGTGGGATGTGCACCCTGGGCCGATATTTTGTACCTTATCGTTGGTTCATGTCCGCATATGGACTGTTTACCTGGTACTATTATTTTTTTTTAATCCCCCTTTTGATGACGGAAAACAGCATGAACAATCGCAATCTCTTTCGTGAATTTAAACCTGCCACAACAGAGGAGTGGGAGGAGATTTTAACACGGGATCTGAAGGGTGCTGATTATAAGGAGAAACTGAAATGGGAGTCCATTGAAGGCATCGAGGCGTTGCCATTTTACCGTAAAGAAGATCTTGAAAAGCTCCCACACATAGACCCTGGTGTTGAGATAGAAACGCCGGCCGACTGGCAGTTTTGTGAGGTGATTGACCGGGCAAAACCGTCAGATGCCAATACCTTGGCAAAAGAAGCGATTAACGCCGGGGCTGATGCTCTCTGGTTCACCATCCGGATTGCCCCGGATGAAGGCATGCTTGGCGGTGATATTTCCGGTACTCTGGTTCAGAACCTGGATGATCTGAAGACTCTGTTGGACGGAATTGATCTTCAAACAACCGGTATTCTGTTTGATTCATCTGCCGGTTCACCGGGAGTTCTTGGATTGATGAAGAGCTTTCTGAAGAGTTCCGAGGAGTCATCCCCACAGGCTTCCTCAACCCGAAGTCATCCCCCCTTCGAAGGGGGACCCGGAGTCATTTCTTTCCTGTTTGATCCGTTTACCTACATGGCGCATCACGGGCGGCTGCCGGTGAGTGATGATGACTTAACCTCCATGATCGTGCAGATGGCGGATGAGAACAGATTTCAAACGCTGGCGGCCGATGGCGCCTTCTATCACAACTGCGGTGCAACCATCATCCAGGAGCTTGGAATTGCGCTGGCCATTGGAAGTGAATTTATGGCAAGGATTCCGGAACGTACACGCGAATCTGCCGCAAAACAATTTTGGATGCACCTGTCGGCCGGATCACTCTATTTTCCTGAAATTGCAAAATTCCGCGCGGCCCGGCTACTTTGGAACCGCGTGCTGGATGGATACGGGATTGATAAACGGGAGCCGCTGACCCTTCACGCCTCCACATCAACATGGAACAAAGCCATTGCCGATCCCCATACCAACATGCTGCGCGCCACAACTGAAGCAACTTCGGCCGCCGTTGGGGGTGCCGGCCGGATCACCGTTCATCCCTACAATGCCCACTTCGAGCAGACCGATCGGTTTTCACACCGGATTGCGCGGAACGTGAGCCATATCCTCGATGAGGAAGCTCATCTTTCGGCCGTAGAGAACCCGGGTGACGGATCGTACTATATTGAAGTTTTAACCGATGAAATCGCGAGAAAGGCGTGGAAATTTTTTCAGCTCATCGAGACACAGGGAGGATTCCGGAAAGCTCTTGAAGCCAATATTATTCAGGGCGAAGTCGGCCGGTCAAGAAAAGCGAAAGAGGAGGCTCTGGCTACCCGGAAGCTGGCACTTACGGGTGTGAACATTACCCCCGACGCCGAACAAGATCTTCCGCAGAATCTCTACCGAAGCATGCCGACAGATTCGCTTCGCCGGTCCGATGCTGAACCGCAGATCGATTCGGCTTCACTGGTTAACTCCCTGGCCGACGCACTTGGCAAAGGAGCCACCATCGGGGATCTGGTGGAGTCCTTTCTCTCTCCCCAAAAACAACGCTACCCCGCCTTAAAGCCATACCGGGCGGCCGAGCCGTTTGAAATGCTGCGGCTCCAGACGCAAAAAATAGTCCGTAAACGGGGGAATGAGATTTCCGCGCAGTTGGTGCCCATCGGCAACAAAAAAATGCGGAAAGCCCGCGCCACATTCTCTCAAAACTACCTGGAGTGCGCCGGTTTCAAGGTGAATAGCCACATCGGGTTCGACTCAGTGGATGAGGCTGCGAAAGTCATTACTCCGGATCAGGCCGACATATTCGTTCTCTGCAGCTCTGATACCGAATACCCGGATCTTGTCCCCGGCTTTTGCTCTGCTTTTGGAGAAAAGGCCACAATTCTGCTGGCCGGCAACCCCAAAGAGCATGCCGGGAAGTTTAAAGATGCCGGGGTTGATCTGTTTATCTACTCGGGCAGCAACATGCTGGAGACGCTAAAAGAGATACGGCAGATCTCGATGAAGACCTGACCCCACACCTGGCGCCAAAACACATCCATCTATCCTCCATTTTAAGCAACAAAACGTATTTCAGTACGTAAGGATTTGTG
>JAAAOB010000060.1 GCA_009909035.1 Bacteroidota bacterium | reverse complement strand
TTTACATTCAATCAGCAGTGGGTAGATAATTTAGAGTCCTTCCAGCGCTACTTTCTGGGCAGTCAGCGCCCGGGGGATATCAGTATTCTAAATCCTCAGTCGATAAATTTTCATGTGGATCCCGGCAAACAAGGGCATCTTTTGTCAGCGAATTCATCCTCTAACTTGCTGATCGTTAACAACGTACTGGGCTACAGAATCGAAATGGTGATAGATACACTCGTCATCCAACGAAATGCTTTGGGGATTGACATGCATTACCAGGGGGTTTCCAATTTTTCCGAAATAGAGACGAGTTCAGTTGAGCAGATTGAAGGTTGGGAAAAGAACAGGCAAGAGGCGTTTAACGGTTCATTTCGTCACTTCCTAATGACACTGCCAGCCGGTAAAATGCACAGCGAGGGATTTGAAATGTTCAGCGGCGTAGATGTACAGGGACCTCAAATGATGGGGTCGGCTGAACGTTCTGTGAATGAGATCGGTATTTTTGAAAATACTGTGTTGCGCCCCGGTAAAAGGTCCTACGAATATCATCTTCTGCCACCGGGCGAATTGACTGTAACTCACAGAGACCAGGTACCCAAAGCCAAAAATCCCTTTGCACTCACCTCCTGGGATATGAAACGTTCCTTTATTAAAATTGACAGTGAATCGCTCTACTTCAATTCGAACGGGTTTGTTATGAATCCACAAGATATGCGAATGTCAGGCTATTGGCGATTTCAGCAGGTCATCGATATGCTTCCCCAGTATTATAACCCGGCGGTTCCCCATCCGGCACTAAACTAAAAAGCGTACAAAAATATATTTGGTTACCTTGTTGCAAGACTTATCTTAGAACCCGTTAGCCGTTATTTATTTGACAGATTCACATGCATCAATGATTTTTCGTATGGTGATTTTTAAGTGGATTGTCTGGGGGTTGATATTTTTTTCTTGTACCACACATCATGCCTACGGACAACAAGATTCATCTTCCACACCCCCACTGAAAATAGGCCTTTCCACCGTTTATTCTCCCAGTAGCTTTGAAGCATGGGGGAAAATTAAAAACAGCAGCTCTTTATCGTTCAAATTACAGGTCTGGCATTCAAATTTGTCCGCTGCCGGCATAAACTCCCGAATAGGAAGTGAACTTATACTTGTTCAACACCTGAAATATCCTGAAAATGGGACTGGTGGTACAGAAATTCGCAGAGTAGGATTTGGATTAATACCTGCTAAGCTACTGTTTGCCTTTGGTTCTTCAACGATCAAACCATTCACATCTATCTCATCGGGGTTCATTTTTTTCAATGATAAGCTCCCGGCAAAGGAAGGCGCTTCATTCAACTATCTGATTAATGCAGAGATCGGGTTTGAAATCCTGGTTACTGAATTTATAAACCTGCATGTTGGATATGGATTAAACCATACATCGAATGGTAACTCTGCCAATTTGAATCCGGGTATTGATTCTCATACTCTCTCTTTATCCATTGTGATATAGCACATTTATTAAAAAGCTAAAATAAGCTGTAAACCATAGAACAGGCTATACCCACTGCAAGAAGAGAGAAGGCTTTTTGGCGGCCTGATTCCGGGATTTTTTTTCCGGCCCATACGCCAATAAATCCTCCGGAAAATGCTCCTACGATAAGTGGAAAGCTTGTACCAAAATCTACAAAACCCAGCGAGAAGCGGGTCATTCCAGCCACTGATCCCGAAAAAAGAGCAAACTGCAGCCAGCCCGCTAACGATATGATCACAACAACAAAAGAGGAGACGCTTACGGCTTTTGCAATGTCAACCTTGTACCACAAATTGAGAGCGGGAACCACAACAACTCCACCGCCAACTCCAGCAAGAGCAGCTATCACTCCGCCGCCAAATCCTGAGGCTACAGATTTCCGCCAGCTGATGAAGGTATCGGTCTTGGAGCCCGATTTCGAAGACCCTCCGCGTCGATAGAATAACCCGGCAACAATAAAGAGAAGAATCGCAAAAATAGTCACGAATAAGGATTCCGTATAATAAGAAGAGGTTGTGATCTGCTTTCCAACATAGACACCTGCCACTCCAAATAGTCCTACTTTAATCGCCTCTCCTAAAAAACTGTTTTTTTGATTGAATTGTTGAATGCTGCTGCTCAGAGACGCCGAAAATGTACAAAACAATGATGTTCCGATCGTCCATGCAACCGGTTGTTCAAGGCCGGATGAACTAAAGATGAAAAACAGTACCGGTGTGAACAGAACCCCTCCACCAATCCCAAAAATACCGGCAAGCACACCGGTGCATACACCCAAAATTAAGAGAAGCACAATCATCATACATTCAGTGAAATCTGCCCCGTCATGTAGGTTACCGCCGGGCCGCCTATCAAAACGCGATCGTCCTTCATTGTACAATGAACGGTTCCGCACCGGGCCGAAATCTGTCTGCCTCTGAGCCTCTCTTTTCCAAGCCGGCGAGACCAAAAGGGAGCCAGAAGTGAGTGAGCGGACCCGGTTACGGGATCTTCGGGTACCCCAACTGCGGGGGCAAAAAATCGTGAAACAAAATCAAATTCCTGGTCATCGCTCGCTGCAGTAACGATAATACCTCTGACATCCAGATTCATAAGAATTGCCATATCCGGTTTCACTGCTCTCACAGTTGCGGCACTGTCAACAAGAACCAGCAGATCGGTATTTACACCGCAATAGATCGGAATAGACCCGAGGGCTTCAGGTAATAGTTTAGGGGCAGAAACCGGTTTTGGCGGTAAGGATGGAAAATTGAGCCAATAGGTTTCTCCATCCTTCGCCACCGTAAGCTGACCACTATTTGTTTCAAAGCGTATGGAATCGCCCCCAAAATTTAAATGCGAATATAAAACATGGGCTGATGCAAGCGTTGCGTGCCCGCAAAGATCCACTTCCGTTTGGGGGGTAAACCAGCGTAATTGAAAAGTATCACTGCCCGTTTGTTTAAAAAAAGCCGTTTCTGAAAGATTATTTTCTGATGCAATTGCCTGCAACTGAGAATCACTCATCCAGGAATTCAGGGGAACAACTGCCGCTGGATTACCAGAAAAAAGCCTGGAAGAAAAAGCATCAACCTGGTATATATCGAGTGTTTTCATAAATAAAAGCAGATGTTTTCGAGCGGCGCTGAACGTTTTATTTTAGTGGACGTTTTCTTTTATGAAAGTCCGAAAAACCACAATAAAGAAAAGTAGGATGATAAAAAAATAGTTATTTCCTCGTTTCGGATGTTCACAATTTGTGAGGCATCTTAAATCTGTAATCTTCTTCAATTTACGATAAAAGATCCCGACCTTTACTGAATGAGCTCAAAAATAAACATTTTTCCCTCCGCACTTACTGAAAAAATCGGTTTCGATCTGATCCTCGATCAGGCTTGCTCCATATCCTTTACACCATACGGTAAGGAGAGACTCAATGCCGAACATCCATCGAAAAAGATCGATGATGTGCGTCATCTGAACGACCTTGCTGCCGAGTGGATGGAAATTTTACAAGGTCAGGCCACGCATCCTCTCCGTCGGTTGAAAGATATTCGGCCCCTGTTGGACGACTGTAAAGCTGATGGCTCCATGCTGCCGCTGGAGTCCTTTCCGGTGATTCTGGAAAACGCCCGGCAGGCGCGGGTTCTAAAGCAATTTTTTAAGAATGATGAAATCGAGGCTGAGTCTGTAAAACAATATGTAAACCGGCTTTTAGTGCTGAAACCGCTTGAGGATGAAATCAACCGTGTGGTGACCAGCAATGGTGTAATGAAAGATGATGCCAGTCCGGCCTTACGCTCTATTCGCACAAAAATCAACAGGCGTAAAGCACAGCTCAGGAAAACGATCAACCGGCTGATGAAAAAAGCACGCGAGAAAGGAATGAGCTCTGACGAAGGCCCAACCATACGAAATGGCCGTATGGTCATTCCAATTCAGGCAGAATTTAAACGAAAAGTGGACGGATTTGTTCATGATGTATCGTCTTCAGGTCAAACGGTGTATGTGGAACCGGTGGAGGCACTGCAAATCAATAATGATATTCGTGAATTTGAAGCGGAGGAAATACGGGAAATTGAGCGGATTATTCGCGAGCTTACAGCAGTTATTCGTCAAAATAGTGAAGCACTGCGGGCTAACGCCAGCATCATAGGCCGGGTGGATGCTCTTCACAGCAAGGTAAAGCTCGGCATCATGATGGACGGGGCCATTCCTCAAATTTCAGAGACGAATCTGCTTCACCTCATTTCAGCCCGGAATCCAAACCTTGTCCTTAAAAATCGCCTGACAGAATCTTCCGAATCAATTGTCCCGCTGGATCTGCAAATGGACCGGGAGGAGCTTGGGTTGATCATCACCGGCCCAAACGCCGGCGGTAAATCAGTAGCGATGAAAACGGTGGGGCTGCTTACCTATATGCACCAGCTTGGCTACCCGTTACCGGTACAACCTGACTCATCACTTCCGGTATCGTCTGGTATTTTTGTCGATGTAGGCGATGATCAGTCAATCGAGAACGATCTCAGTACATTCTCCTCCCGGCTTCAGTGGATGCGGCAGACGCTTGCATTAGCCGAGTCTGCTGCTTTAGTACTCATTGACGAGGCAGGTACCGGAACGGACCCAGATGAGGGAGGCGCACTATTCCAGGCTTTCATAGAACATCTCATCCGGAGTGACGCACGGGTGATCGGAACCACTCACCACGGATCACTTAAGGTATTTGCCCATGAGCATCCGAATATTGTAAACGGCGCCATGGAATTCGACCAGGACTCTCTCTCTCCAACCTACAGGTTTCGGAAAGGTGTTCCGGGAAGCAGCTACGCGTTTGAAATTGCGGATCGAATGAATCTGCACGTAAAGGTAATGGATCGTGCCCGTGAACTTTTAGGGGATCAGCGAAGCAAAATGGGAGAAATGCTGCTATCACTTGAAAAAAATATACAAGAGGCTTCGGCTGAAAGAGAAGACCTGAGAAAAAACAGACAGGAAGCCGCTGATCGGGAAGAATCCCTCCGTAAAAAAGAGAAACAGCTGGACAAGCAAAAAAAGAAAATGCTTGAGGATGCCTACAAAGAAGCTGAACAAATTATGAAAACGGCCAACCAACGGATCGAGGCCGCCGTGGAAAAGATCATTGCCGCGGGAAAGGAAGATCGCGAAACCATTCGTGAGGCCCGCCGTGACATTCTTGACACGAAAAAAACGATTCGAAAAGGTAAAGCTGACCTGGATATTCAGATGGAATCGAGCAGTAAAAAACAGGCCCCCGAAGTGGGAGACTATGTCACCGTTGGCGAGAGCGGAACCTCGGGAGAAGTGGTCAATATTTCAGGCAAGCAGGCCACTATTCTTGTGAATGGGATGAAGATTAAATCCAAACTGAAGAAGATCCAAAAAGCCTCCCCTCCTGAAAAGAAATCGAAGCAAAGTACCCGCAGCTATGGAGGATCCGAGACCCTGGATTTACATGTCAAACCGAAGCTGGATATCCGCGGGTATCGTGGCGATGCTGCAGTGAAAGAGCTTATGCACTATTTGGATAACGCTGTGGCCCGCGGAATGCAGCAGGTTGAAATTGTACACGGGAAGGGAGAAGGAATCCTAAAAAAACTGGTCCACGAGCACCTCGAAAAAAGGGACGAGATCAAAACCTATCACCTCGCCCCCTGGGAGCACGGCGGACCCGGCTGTACGCTGGTGGAGTTAAAGTAATGCTGTGTTATTTCCTGAATCGAATAGGTATCAGAAATCATTCAGCTGTGGGTTCGCTCCGAAAGGATCTCATCAGTAATAATCTTCTGAATGGAGGGCCATGATCCCCCGGCTTCAACCGCAGGTTCAACACCCATCTCCGTAAGCGCGTTTGTGACGCCGGGGCTTCCGGACAGTATAGCCACCTTGCGCAGATTCAGATCTGGAAAGGCGGCTTTTGTGCGCGTTAGCGAAGCCCGGTTGTGCAAAAGGATTCCATTCGGAGATTCCTTTTCAAGCCTCTTTCGATAGGCCTTCAGTTGATCAGGCGCCAGGTTCTTCTCTCTGCAGACGGTAAATTCCGCCATTGGCAGCTGCAGCTCCTGAAGAAGGCCCGGCATCTCCTCTGCTTTACCCTCAGGTCTTGGATAGAGCGTTTTTCCATCTTTGGATATTCGCAGCATAAACTCCATAATGTCAATGGGCCTGGCATTATCCCGCGGCATGATGGCCGGAATCTCTCGTTTTTCAAGATATTGAGCTGTGGGGGTATCCATGACCAAATGAACCTGATTCTGCACAGTGCTGAACTGTCCGTGCTCATCGGCCCAGTCCATGAAAAATGAGGCGTTGCGCAGACTACCATGCACAATAAACGTAAAGCTATGAAGCAGAGCTTTCAGTGCATCAGACTCCTCCCGCTGGATGTAAGATTCGTACTGTTCAAGCGGCAAATGAAGAACGGACTCCGGGTTCGATTGTAGAATCTGCTTTAAATTTCCGCAGCTATTCTCTTCTGCCGTTATCAATATTTTTTTCATACACTTCATCGCCTGCTATTAAATAATTTTTTACACGGCCTGTGAGATACGTTCGCTTTTTCGACATTAAAAAGCGTACCCGAGGCCTGCATAAATACGATAATCTTCACCTGAAAACCCGATCTCACCACGGAAAATTAAATCGGGGTTAAACAACGTAATTGCCCCGCCCGCTCCCCAGGTGTTTTTCCAGTCATCAAACAAAAGATTTGAATCATTCTCAGAATAGACACGGCCTGTATCATAAAAAGTGTGGGCACCAACCCTTATGTCACCTTCAAAAAAGGAGAAGAGCCAACTCCTGAGTTCCGCCATGTAGAGCAGAGAGCTATCCCCCATGAAACGATCCAGTGCAAAGCCGCGCAGACCTTCATCGCTGCCAAGTACCGGCAGTTCCCAGAATGGCGTATCGCCGGAATTATGCCTCGCTTCAAGCCGCTGGGCAAAAACTACGCGGTCTGTCAATGGGATGTAAGCTTTAACATCCGAAAATAGCTCATAGAATACGTAATCGCTACCAAGTATCGGGGTACTTACATCAACACCTGCTTCAAATCTGCGTCCCGATCGGGGATCAAATTCACTTTTCCGGCTATCGAAAATTACACCGAATCCAATTCCATTCACCCATCCATCGTCCGAATTGGATGGGGGACGTTTAAAAAATATCGTATCGCGTCCGCGATCACTCACCGAGGTATACGACCCTTTCAGCCTTACAACACCATCAATACTCTGCCTTTCTCCCAGCCGGATCAGAGGTTTACGCGCCTGGAAGCTAAGAAGTCCGTGACGCTGTTCGAGAAAGAAAATATCATTTTCGAACTGATCTTTTGAAAACCCGGTATTGTTGCCAATCCCAAAAAAACTGCGTATTGGGTTCAGTTCAAAATCTACAACCGACCGGTTTCGTACCTGGAGCCCGAACAGCTCAATACGTTCATAATCCACTTGAACAGACCACCTGCTTTTGGTTGATCCCACCACGTCCACCAGCGTGTTCGACAAAAAAGGGCGCCTCTGATCGGCGTAATTGATCCTTTGGTAGACTACTCCTCCGAAAAAACCGAAGTCACTTGCATATCCAAGCAGTGGAAAGAAAGAGTGCGATTTACCTTCCTGCGGAGCCTGTGCCCGCATTTGTGAGTGTGCGGTTCCGGGCATCATGCAGACAAGAAGCGTAAATAAAACCAGCAGGACAGAGTATCTCAAAGGATCCCCTCCTCCTCTAACGCTTCCATGGTCTGAACGGCATGGCGAAGGTGTGGAATCATGATGCTGCCCCCAACAACAAGCGCTACATTCATGGCATCGGTGATCTCCTCCTTGGAAAACCCGGATGCGGCACACTGCTCAAGATGATAGTCGATACAATCATTGCAGCGAAGAACGGCAGATGCTACCAGGCCAAGGAGCTCTTTCGTACCGGATGGAAGAGCTCCATCTTTGTAGGTGGTTGTATCCAAATTAAAAAATCTCTTTATTCCAAGGTGATCCAGGTCCAAAACTTTCTGGTTCATTTGACTCCGGTTCTCCCGGAATTGATCTAACGCATTACGAGGATCTGTCATATATTTAACTTCTAAGTAGTTTACATATCAATTGAACAAACGTACTCCGCCCCAAAGATAATAAATTCATCACGTGTTTAGCAGACAGAAAACGAATAAACATCGCCTGGTGGCAATGGGCGACAGTATGGCGCAGGGCTTCAAAAACGGCGGCATTTACCGTACGGATCTAAGTTTTCCGGCACTGCTTGCAAAGGCATTTGAACCTTCCATTGAGTTTGAGAAACCCTCATTTACGGCTCACACCGGCATACCGATTAATATGGAGTTGCTGATTCGTGACTTGTCGAACGAATTTGGAGATAAAATTACCTGGGATAAATATTTACCGGCTGCAGCTCATCTATTTAAAACGCTACGAAAAATTAAACATCACTGGGAAGGTAAAAACCGTCCCCTCAATGTAGATCGCAGTACTCCCTACCACAACCAGGGAATCTGGGGCCTGGCCACAAGCGATGCCTGGCTCCTGAATGAACGATACTGCAGGGAATTTATCAAAACCAATCCGCCAAGCTATAATGTATTCAATATTTTACCCGATCATGCCATGCACATCACCGCACGGTTGGTTTTGAACCCTTCCTTCGGTTCTGAATTTGAGCATCTGAGTATGATTCAGAATGTGAAATTTCTGCAAGATCATGGCGGCATCGAGAACCTGATTTCATGTATTGGCCATAACAATATCGTTGGAGCAGTAACAAATTTGGACCTCATCTATTCCGAGGAGCACGATCTGAATGCCCCGCATGGTGAACGGAGCTGCACAGTCTTCAGGCCGGAACATTTTGAAGATGAAACCAGGATATTGTACCAAAAAATTGCCCGTATCGGAGCCAAACGCGTCTTTGTACCCACACTGCCGTACGTCACCATACCACCGGCCACCCGTGGAGTAAACGCTGATAAAAACAAACCTCGAACAGGTTATTTTGACTACTATTCGCGATTCTGGATCTGGGATGAAGATTTCGATCCCGATAAACATCCGCATTTAACCAAGAAAGAGGCCATTACACTTGACCAGCTGATTGATCAGTACAATGCCATCATACGGGAACAAGCCGCCGCATTTGGATTCCATGTAGTTCCCGTGGCCCGGTACGTTCAGGCTGCTGCCCGACGCCGGCAAGGTGCCGAAAATGTTCGCCCGTTCCCCGCTGCTTTTCTGAAAGCGCTCAAACAGAATAAAAACACATCGTATCTTCTGGATGAAACAGGACAACCGAGAATATCTACCGACTACTTAAGGCTATGCGATGACTCCCGCCACATTGACCGTGGTGGTATTTTCAGCCTTGACGGACTTCACCCCTCAACCATCGGCTACGGCCTGATAGCAAATATCTACAAACAGCACATGGAGAAACATGGTGTAACGTTTGGTGGTGAGATCGACTGGGAATTTATCATAGAGAACGAAACTCTCGTGAGCGACCCGCCGGTTTTACTCAAAGACTTGAGATTGCTCTTGCGTTTTTTGGCCCTTAACCAGTCCGAGCGTTTTTCAATGGTTGGGCAAAATATCCTGCAGCAGATTCTTGAACTCTTTTCTGCTCGGGCTGAAGCCTAATGCAGGTCCGGTTTTATCGGCAAAGCGCATGACCCAACCGGAGACCGTTTTTGATGCAGTCAGGAACAGAGATTCCACCCCGGAAATTGCCCGCCAGGTGCAGGCCGGGATGATCCATTTCCAGTTCCTCAAAAATATTCAGTACACGGTCATACCCGGGGCTGTATTGAGGTATCGATCGTGGCCAGAAGATATGGTCTTTAAAAACTGCTGTTCCCTTAAGGCCAATCAGTTCAGCAAGATCATGCTCAGCCATTTTCAAAAGGTTGGAACTATCCATAGTGGCAAGTTCTGGCTGACGACCTCCACCAATAAAGACTGTCAGCAGGTGGTGATCTTCCGGAGCCCTGTTTTCAAACAAGGTGGATGTGATAAGTGCGCCAAGAATCGATTTTTCTTCTTTTTCGGGCACGAGAAATCCAAAGCCATCCAGTGGATGAGATATCTGCCCTTTTTTATAACCTAAAATAAGGCTTGATAGCGGTGGATAATTTACATTCCGAATTGCAGCATATTGGTCATCACTCAACGGCAGAAGCCGCTTATTCCATTTATGGAGCGGCAGCGTGCAGACAACGTTACTGTAGGGTCCGAATGATCCCATCTGTGTTTCAAGGGTAAACTTGCCATTCTCATCACTGATTCTTTTTACCTCGTGATTGAGATACGTATCTCCAAGCTCTGAAACTATTGCTCTGGGAAGTTGCTGTAACCCTTCGCTGAAGGAAATGAGTCTGCGTTTTATTTTCTTCTCTCTCTTTTTACCTCCTCCCAACGTACTTCGCACGGCTCCGTAAAGTACAGATCCAAATTCCTGTTCCAGCTGGTGTATCTTCGGGAAAGCATGCTGTAGAGATAAACTTTCAGGCCGGCCGGCGTGTATCCCCGCGATAAACGGATTTACCGCATAATTCAGAACCTCCTTCCCAAAGCGTTTTTCAAAAAATTCTGCTACTGTAACTTCCTTTTGTAACGTCCCTACAAAAGGCTCTTTTAAAAGCCGAAGTTTTGCCGCTGTTGAAAAGAGGGGCGTTTTTAGAAATCCACCAACCGAGGTGGGCAGAGGTTCAAGCACCCCGTTTTTAACAACAAATCGTTTAGCCGCTTCCGGATTGGCTTCTTTGAGCTG
>JAAAOB010000110.1 GCA_009909035.1 Bacteroidota bacterium | reverse complement strand
TCAACCCGGATGAGTTTGAGGTCCCGAATAAGAAATCAGATTCAGAAACTGTAAAAATATTACATTCGGGACGCGTTGTAACCACCAAAGGTGTTCCGGATCTGATACGGGTCTTCTATGAGCTTTCTAAGGATCATGACCAGATCGAACTGCATGTAGCCGGTGATGGTGAAGAGCTCGACAAATGCCGGGAGCTTGTAGATCAGCACGGGATCGAAGATAAGGTGACGTTTCACGGGTTTGTTTCACAGGAGAAGGTAAAATCACTTCTTGCAGATACCGATATTTTTGTGCTTAACAGCCGCACGGACGACGATGGTGATATGGAGGGAACCCCTGTTTCGATACTTGAAGCGATGTGTATGGGTAAAGCAGTTGTTTCAACGATTCATGCGGGAATACCATATGTTATTGAGCATGGTACAAACGGAATGCTTGCTCATGAATATTCCAATGATGAGTTAAAAGAGTGCATTGCTGAGTTGATAAATAAACCGGCGATGAGGAAACAAATAGGAGAACAGGCCAGGCGCACCGTTGAAAAATCACATACCGTTGATGTGATGCAGAACAAGATAAACGCCATAGTTGATAGTATTGGTCACAAGAGCTGAATAAAATCCAGAGATCCATGTCCGAACATTACACAGCATCCATCGTCATCCCCGTATACAATCAATCAGCGGAACTGAAAACGTTGTTAGACATCCTTCAGCAACAAACCTACCCTAAAGATAAATTTGAGGTGATTGTTGCCGATAACGGATCAACGGACGATACCCGCGAGTTGGTCTCACGCTATGAGGGTGTGCAGCACCTGCTGCAGGATGAATATTTGAACAGCTCCTACTCAAGCCGAAACCGGGGGGTTGAAATGTCGAAGGGAGATGTAGTTGTACTGCTGGATGGAACGGTGTTACCGGAGAAGGCCTGGCTGGCAGAAGGACTCAAATGCATGGATAAACTGGGGGCTGATATTGTGACCAGCGATGTAAAATTCGATTATGGAGAGGTTGTAACGGCAGGAAAAATTTACGATTCGAATAATCTTAGCACGGAATCGGCCGTCGAAAACAGGGGGGTGGCTAAAACGGCCTCCCTGTTTGTGAAAAAAGAGGTGTTCGAAACGATCGGCCTGTTCAAAGAGGGGGCCGATACGGCTGAAGATGTCATCTGGACGTGGCGCGCTTCACAGAACGGATTTAAAATAAAATATTGCTATGGATCGGTGGCACATAAAAAGGCAAAAACCTTTCTTCAGTCGGTAAAAAAACAGTGGAGAGATGGCAAAGGGCAGCCGGCTATTTGGAAAGAGCAGGGAGAGGAAAAAAATGCAGTAAAAAAACTGATAAGTAATTTAATTCCCTTCCATCCGCGCAGATTAGACAAACTCGTGGCCAATAAAGATATCGAGGTCTCATTTTTTATGAAGGTTAAGTTATATTTTGTAGCCTACGTGGTATGGGTTACCATGTCACTGGCAAATGTCTACGGTTCATACCAGTTGAAAAAGGAGCTGCAAGATTAGTAGGTGGCTCACCATCAGTTAAATTTTTTTCGTGTTATAACGGAAGTTACATCGTTCAGACGTCTAACATTGGTACAATTCATGACAGATAAAGAAATGCCCGGTACAGCCGGCCCAAACAAATCGAGCAAAAAAAAGTGGCCGTGGAATGCCGAAATCGATCCGGATGCCGGAAAAAACGGGAGAGATCCGGAGTGGCCAAAAATTACAATTGTAACACCCAGTTATAACCAGGGAGAATTTATTGAAGAGACGATCCGGTCGGTTCTCCTGCAGAACTATCCGAATCTGGAGTATATCGTCATTGATGGCGGGAGTACAGATCAGACGGTCGATGTTATCAAAAAATATGAGAAGTGGATTGATTATTGGGTCAGCGAGCCGGACCGGGGGCAGAGTGATGCCATTAATAAGGGGTTTGAAATAGCCACAGGGACCTACGGCAACTGGATTAACAGCGACGACTTGCTGGCAGATGGCGCTCTGTTAGAGTTCGCTAAGCATGTAACCGCTGATGAAAAAACATTGTATATTGGCACGTGTATCCAGGCTGATAGGCACCTTGAATTTATTCGAACCGTATCCAGCACCATACGATCACTTGAAGATCTCGTAGATCTCGAAAATCACTGGGAAAAGCACTCCATATCCCAGCAAAACGTTCTCTTTAACATCGAGCAATTTCGTGATGTGGGCGGGCTGAATGTTGATAATCACTACTCTATGGATTATGAACTTTGGGGCGACCTGATGCTGAATGGTAATCGAGTGCAAACCCTCGACTTTGAAGTAGGGATTTTTAGAAGATATGAAGGACAAAAAATATCCGATAAGTGGAAAGCAGCACGCTCCCTGATGAAGAGTGCCCACAAACTGGTACTTAAAAACAGTGCCTGGAGCCTTGCAAAAAAAATGAGGCTCACACTCAACTTACTGCGCTACAGGTACCATTTTGCCAAGCGGATGATCTCGCTCAGATCTCGTGTTAAAAATGCAGCAATGAAAGTTCTGAAGAAACCAACCGACTGAACCTCGTGGTTACTTCCCAATGTCTCGCAGAAAACAGATGAAAGCATGAAGGACTTTACCATAATTATACCCACCTTTCGCGACTGGGAACGGCTAAAACTGTGTGTTGACAAGCTGCTTGACCAGACTGCTCCGGGCATATCGTACGATATAGTTGTGGTGAATAATGATGAGGCCCACGAACCGCCCGATTTTTTTCGTAATAAGAAACAGATACAACTTCTCCATGAACCAACGCCCGGATCATATGCCGCACGCAATACAGGAGCCTCACAAGCAGAGGGGCGTTTCCTTGCTTTTACGGATGCCGATTGTATTCCGGATAAAACGTGGCTCAAAAATGCCCACCAGCTCTTCAATGAGCAAAGTTGTGATATGATCGGAGGGCGTATCGACCTCTTTAAACCGGAGAATGGTAACAGCTGGGCATTCAGGTACGATAAACACACCGCATTCAGGCAGCATGCACATGTACCGCGCGGTAAATGTGTCACCGCCAACCTTCTCATCAAGCGGGTGGTGTTTGACGAGCTGAACGGTTTTGATGCCTCTGTAAAATCGGGCGGAGACTGGGAGTTTTCTGAACGGGCGGTTTCGAATGGATATACTCTGGTGTATGGCAATGATGTGGTTGTCAGGCATCCGGCTCGCCAGTCACTTCGGCATATTCTCAAAAAACAGAAGCGGTTTGCAGCCTGGGGCTACCTGAATGTGAAACACAGATATGGACACAGCGGCCTTCGGATTATCGGCAGTAACCTTCTAAATGGAACCCCGGCGGCTTTTAGAAGTGTACAAATACCGGAGTCTCTGCCCGATAAACTCATTGTACTGCTGACGTCTGTACAAATTCATTTCTATAAGATCATGCTGCAGGTTCTGTTTTTGTTCAACATCATAGATCCCGAAAGGATCAGAGAATGACTCCAAATAAAACTATTCGCCACGAAGCATCTATCCTGATACCTGTATACAACGATGCAGAAGAGCTGGAGACTGTTTTAACCGGCCTTGGTAGTCAAACTATAGATTCTTCTTGTTTCGAAATTATAGTCATTGATAATGGTTCAAACGATCATGTACGCAAGGTTGTGGATTCGTTTGACGGGGTTCGCTACCTGCAGGAGATAGAGTATTTAGAGAGCCCCTACTCCTCCCGGAACCGGGGGATCGAAGCATCATCCGGCGATGTAATTGTGCTGCTTGATAGTACGTGCAAACCGGAGAGGGATTGGCTGGAGAAAGGGTTGAAGTGCATGAAAGGGCAGAAGGCGGATATTGTAAGCAGCAAGGTGAAATTCGACTTCCGGGATGACGTGACGGCAGGGAAAGTGTATGATTCAAACAATATAAGTTCCGAGTTCTCTGTGAATAAAAACGGTGTGGCCAAAACCGCTTCACTGTTCGTTCGGAGGGATCTATTTGACAGAGTCGGTTTATTTCCTGAAGGGGTTCGTTCCGGAGCAGATGTGCGCTGGGTTTCAGCTGCTACAACAGCCGGTTGTAAACTGGTCTACTGTGATGATTCTGTGGCATGGAAAAAAGCGAGAACATGGTCACAATCCATAAAAAAACAGTGGCGGGTAGGCAAAGGGCAGCCGGCCATATGGAGAGAGAATAATCAGTCGGTAAATTTTTATAAAAAACTGGGAAGTCATTTTATTCCTTTTCACCCCCGGCGTGTGATAAAACTCGCGGCGGGAAAAGGGGTCAACGTATCGAAGGGGGTTAAAATCCGGCTCTACTTTTTCACCTACTTTATCAGGATTTTGATGGCGGCGGCCAATATTTACGGTGAATGGTTCCTGCCGAAAGATAACGGGGTTTCATCACCGGGTGCGCCCGGACAAAAAAAGACCTCTCCCTGCAAATAGAAGGTGTCCGGATTCGGCTTACGGTTTCTCCCTTTTGCCAGTATCCATCAGGCAGTAGCCAAAGTCATGTAGCAGATCCCGTTCTTTCCGCAGCCGGCTGCTGATGGCGCGGATATCTTCTGCAGTTAACTGTGAAATCTGCCGGTGGTTTTGATTTGATACCGGAATAGCCCCGTAATCTTTTACCTCTATTGTAGCATGGGGATCAATCGACTCGGTGACGGCATCCGGAAAGTCAAGAAGATCAATAACCGATGATGGATCTTCACAAAACTGTTCATACGTGATAAGCGGTATGTCGAAATGCTGAATCAGTGACAGAATTTTTCTGCTTCGATGAAGCCAATCGGCTGCCAGCCGGTCCAGGGTCGAGAGCCGTTCGTCGCGGGAAAGAGAACGGGTGTCAAAATTCCGATACAAAATACTTGCGCAGTTTGCGTAGGGATTCCGGTTGTTGGCAAGCAGAGAGACATCGTCAAAACAATCCACCAATTTCTCTAAACGCATCATGTTTGGCGGGCTCTTTTCGATCACTACATCTACGGCAGAGACAAGCTTTTTGATCTCCTGGTACCGGCTGATCCACGATGCTTTCACCGAGCTTACATCCACCGTCATTTCACTCTCCCACCGGTCGTCACTGCATAGTCCGGGCACAAGCCACTGTCCTTCACCGCGTTCATGCAGCAACATGGTCCGGTTACCGGAGTTGAGTAGCTTGCACAGAGCAGTAGAACCCGAAAAGGGGGGTGTGACAATAAAGAGGAAGTGCGGCTGATCGTTTCTGTCATACTGAGGCGTGGGCCACAACTCCTTTTGCAGCCATACGTTTTTTAATGTTTTGGTCAGCACACTCGTCTGTATTTTTGTCCTGCAGATATATTTTTAACCCCTAATAATAAATGAATGAGGGGGGCACGTCAAATGTGAAACCTCTAATGTCCACTCCGCCTGTTTGTTGTATATGTTGATATCGAATGTGAACATATGATTGTGCTTTCTCTATCTATTATCGTTAAACTTACGGGTTGTATTAAGTGTGTCGTACATATACTAAAAAAATCAGAAAAGGTATTTCACGGCAACGGCTTGTCGTAGTGTCCTGCTGTTACAATCGTGATCAATAAAATCAAAACGTGATGAAATTATCGGATCTTTTTATTGCCAGTGCAACGACCGGTCTTACTGACCAGCGGGATGACGGGGCCATGCCGGCGGGACAAAACGGGCCGCATGGTGACCCTGAAACACCCGTTCGCTGTACATCTCACTGGTTAATCCTGTTCCTGGAGGCGTATCGACAGTCGGGGGAAACACAATTCGAGGATGCCTCGGCACGCTGCCTGCACTACTTGAAAAGCCGGGAGGCGCGCCCGATGGGGGCTGCATTTTTTCACAGGAAAAATCCGAAAAAAGATTTTAGCAACGGGGTTATGGGCCAGGCCTGGACAATTGAGGCCCTGGTGCAGGCTCACCGTCACTGGGGTGATGATGACGCACTCCAAACGGCAGAAGACCTTTTTAACCTACACCCGTACAACAAAGACGTTCAGTGCTGGAGTGTAGTAAACGTTGACGGCAGCATCCGCGGGTTCGACACGACGTTCAACCACCAGCTTTGGTTCGCGTCGATGGGCTGCCGTCTGATGAATGCTGGGGTGGAATCGGTAAAAAAGACCACGATCCACTTTATAGATCATATTGAATCAAATATTGACCTGTATCCCGATGGAGTGATTCAGCACAGGCCCTACGGGTACGCCCGTCGAGACTCGCCCCGGAAAACGACCGGGCAATTGGTTCACCGGCTGAAAGAGAAGCTGAGGCCCAATCGCGCGCTCTACTCTCATTCGCTTGGATACCACGGGTTCAACGCCTACGCGATTGCCGTTATCAAAACCGTGTTGCCCGACCATGCCCTCTTCAGATCAGATACCTATAAAAAAAGTGTAGAGCTCTACCAAAATGGGTGCATTGAAAAGGGCATGGGAGACACTAAATTTGGCTATCCCTACAACCCGCCGGGGATTGAAGCGGCCGTGTCAATAGAAAAGGCAGGGTTTCTGACTGATGATGAGAAAAAGAGCCTGGCCGGCCGGTGGCTGCAGAATCAATTTACGCACAGTTTTAATTTTAAAACCCGGCGAATGGAACGGAACACGCCCGACCCGGTGACGCTACAGGCCCGTCTTTATGAGCTCTACAGCCTGGATTCATTCGAGTATGAGATTGAGATGCCAGCCGATTGACAGGGATTACGTTTTTAGCAGACGCGGTGGCCCAGAACCGAGTTTAAGGGTCGGAAAATCATAAAGGCAGACTCAGGAATAAGATCCTTCCTGGTTGAAAATAAGAATTGGAATTCGATTCAATATGGAATCCGGCCGGTGGTAGTTCAAAAAATATTATAGCAGAGCCAGCTTAATCGAATAGAAAAGCATATATCAGCCGGGATACTCTAACATTTAATTCTTTTCGTGAATTTATCTTACTGTGAGTTCAAATATCCTTTATGACGCATTTTAAAAGGCATAGACAAGACATGATTTGAGGTAAAAACTTTGAACACTCAATAAAAAAAGTCCATTTTTATTATAAGGTTGGGTAATTTGTAAACTCCAATAATTTCAGCGATAATAGTTTTGTGGCGGACTATACACAGTTAGCTTCAATATCATGATGGTATTTAATTTCATGGTGTTTATGTTTTAGCACTTCAACACGATAATCGTCCAACAGGGCTATTGAGACTATGTCGCATTGAGACTAATAAAATAGATGTTATTATGTCATTGAGAGATCTTTTATCCAGATATATTCCTATAAGTCTAAAAAGAATAGTTAGAAAGAAGAGAGCACAAAATGAAGTTAAAAATTTGTATTCCCTGGAAAGAACAGAGTGCAATGTTGAAAATCTGAATAGTTCTAAAGGAATCCACCTGGACAAAATATTCAAATCGAGAAAAACTGAAGAACTCTGGAAGTCTCTTTATGAACAAACACGTGATTTCCATTTACCTGGTGATACAGGCGGAGTAAATCACGGAGATAGAAGAGCAATCTTTTATACAGTATGTTTTTTTGAACCGGAAAATGTTTTGGAGATAGGAACTCATATCGGAGCTTCTACCATTCATATTTCTAATGCTCTATTCTATACAAGAGTTTTAAATGGAAAAAATGCAAAGCTGACTACAGTAGATATGCGAGATGTGAATTCGGGAGTTGAAAAGCCCTGGCGACGCTATGGAGCAAAATTTTCTCCTGAACGTATGATTCGGGAGTTGGGGCATCAAAAATTTGTCAACTTCAAAGCTGATAAATCACTTAATTTCATGAATGAAACGAATGAATCATTTGATTTCATTTTTTTGGATGGCAGTCATAATGCATCGAATGTCTACCAGGAAATACCTGCAGCACTACAGTTATTAAATCCAGAAGGGAACATACTTCTACATGATTACTATCCAGACAATAAACCTCTGTGGAAGGATAGAAAGCCGGTTTATGGGCCATACAGGGCGGTAGAGCGTTTAAAAAAGGAGGGAGCAAATTTTAAAGTTGTACCATTAGGCGAACTCCCCTGGGAGACAAAGAATGGTACTACAATTACAAGTCTGGCGCTTATGTTCCGTGGAACTGATTAAACGTGCATCTTTTCTAGTGATCAATTGATCAGAGTATAATCAAGCCATTTATTTCTTTCATCTTTACGTATAATTTTCAATTTGTTATTTTTGCTACGGATTTTATAATAAAAGTGTTTAAATCTTGAAGATGAGGCTATATAAACACCGGTTTTTACGTTCAGGTATTTTAATTTAGCACTGATAAATCTAAATTGGTTCCCAAAATTTTACTTAATGGCTCGATTTATCTCAAGATTTGTTTGGCAGCCACACGGGTGTAAACTACTGTACATTGATTGGCATTGAAATGATATTACGAAGGAAGGATAGCCAAAATGCATTTAATCTGACGCAGTATGAAAAGTAGCTTAGAAAGACTCTACCGCCGCCTTTTATATTTCAGACGGGAGCTCATCTCCTACTACTGCTATAAATTCAAGGAACAAGTACCGCAGCAGGTTCGTGTTGTTCTATTTGCACAGGGCCGCACGGGAAGTACTCTGCTGGAGGATCTGATCTGTTCGACCGGTCATTTTAAAAAAAACGGGGAGCTGCTGAATGTGAACAAGGGCGAAATTCTGTTTCCTCTGCCGTTTATCAAGGGAATTTCGAAGAGAGAATCCGGCAAGAATTTTATATTTCATGTAAAAATATACCAGCTGAACCGTGACAGACGGCGGCCGGTGGATGCCGCGGAGTTTATGGCGGAACTGTACGCGCAAGGGTGGAAGGTCATCTACCTGCACAGGAGAAATAAGGTAAAACATGCGCTTTCGAACTTTATAGCAAAAGAACGCAGCTCATTCCATAAAACGGACGATACGAAAGAAGATCTGGAGATACATATTGACCCGGAGAGCTTTGTGAAGGTGGTTAATGACCGAGACAAGTTTGTAGAAGCAGAACGGGAGATTCTCAAAGATAAGCATCACCTTGAAATTGTATATGAAGAAGACCTGAAAAAGAGTGAAAATCACCAGGCGACTGTCGATAAGATCATGGACTACCTCGGCCTGGAAAGGCGGGAGGTGCAGACCGACTATAAAAAAGTAATCAAGGCACCCCCTGAATATCTGGTTGTGAATTATGACGAACTTGTGGAACGGATTAAAGGGAATGGATGGAGCAACTACCTGGAGTAAGATCCATCGTTTGTCCAGCTTCGTACAAACGCCCAATTAAACTGCCTCGGGGATATGATTAATACCCCTTCAGGATCTGGGATAAAAACTGTTTGCTATTCTACTGGTTAGGTTCATGAAGTGATTAACAAAAATTCATTTTCAAAGGTACCCCTAATTGAGAAACCAATGCCTACCAAAATCATGGCAGAGACGCATATTCTGATCATATTAAACATTTATTAATCGAACGGATGTTCATACTTTAAACAAATGGTGCTATTTTTGGACTCGGTTCTTCAATACCTTGTCAACGAACCGCAAGGGCTTACCGAAATTACGGATATGACATTTTGGATCATGCAGGAATTACGTTGAAGATAATCGGGCCGAAACCCGATAAACATAGCGGTCAAGACGCATTATTAACCAAATACAGTACTCATTGAGCAGGAAAAAAATTCTTATCGTTTCGCGTTCATTCTACCCGATGAATTCCCCCCGCGCATTCCGCGCCACGGAGCTGGTGAAAGAGTTTGTGCGGCAGGGGCACGATGTTACCCTTCTGACCGTAAAAGATGATGAATATCACGTTCCGTTTGAAAAGGAGCATGGCGTTACGATTAAGGATTTGGGTCAGCCGTTTTTTAAACCTGTTGACATGACAAAAGGTGGAAAAATCGGGAAGCTGGTTCGCAAAGTTCTGCGGAGGGTCCTGGTGCAGGCGTTTGAGTACCCGGACATACAGCTGATGGTTATGGTAAAAAAGGCGCTTCGGAAGGAGCGGGGATACGATCTCTTAATCTCCATTGCCACTCCGCACCCGGTGCACTGGGGCACGGCCTGGGCGTGGAACGAGAAAGATCCGATAGCGGATGTATGGGTAGCGGATTGCGGCGATCCCTACATGGGCTTGAAACTCGATACCTTCAACAAATGGTTCTATTTCAAGTATCTTGAAAAGTGGTTTTGCCGTAAGGCCGATTATATTACCGTACCGCTTGCGGAAGCCAAAGAGGGATACTACCCGGAGTTTCATCATAAAATCAGGGTTATCCCCCAGGGATTTAACTTCGAGGAGGTCGATATCGACCGGGATTCACCCGTGAATAATCCGGTCCCCACGTTTGCCTATGCCGGCGGGCTGATACCGGGAGGGCGCGATCCGCGAAAATTCCTGGAATATCTTGTAAACCTCGACAAATCCTTTTTGTTTATTTTATATACCAAAAGCCGTGGACTTGTGCAGCCGTATTTGGAAAAAGCTGGGGGCCGAATCGAGATACGCGACTATATCCCGCGTCATGAACTGCTAAAGGAGCTAAGCGCCATGGATTTCCTGGTCAATTTTGAGAATGCCACGTCACTACAAATGCCGAGTAAGCTGATCGACTACTACCTGACCGGCCGGCCCGTGCTGTCGGTCGATGGACAGAATATCAACAGGGACCAGATCAACCGGTTCCTGAAGGGAGACTACTCGTCGGCTTACAGCTATAACGGCGTGCATAAATACCGGATCGAAAATGTGTCGGGACAGTTTTTAGAGCTCCGGGAAGAGGGTGAGGGGTAATGAAAGAAGAGAACAAGGGATTTTATGCTTATGTACTGTTTTTTATCTGGCCCTTCCTCTCGGCAGCCACCGCTTTTCTAAACTTCAGGAGCCCCTGGGCAAAAAATATCTTCTGGCTC
>JAAAOB010000044.1 GCA_009909035.1 Bacteroidota bacterium | reverse complement strand
ATCGCGTCGTCCAGGTCCGAGCTGAGCGTCTGCTTTCGAAAAAGATCCAACTCGTCAAATTCAAGCATTTGCTTTCCAACACCGTTCTTCGATAAATTGAATGAAATCACACAGAACCCTTGTCGCGCAATATCTTCGCATGCATCAGGAAACGCTCCCCAATCTTTAAATCCTTTAAAACCGTGAACGAAAAGAATGATCGGGAACACCCTTGACTGGGTGGTTACGGGGCTATACAGGTCGTAGTAGATTGGTAGGTTTTCGCCGGAAGGTATTGATCCTGTCTCTTTTTTTACGCTGCTATATATCATTGTCCAGGCTGGTTAAAATCTAACGTGTCAAGTTTTACGAGTTTCCTGAGATCATTAATCTCATCTGTCCGTAAATATCTCCATCTGCCAACTTTAAGATCTTTTTCATGCAGGCCGGCATACTGAATCCGTTTTAACTTGTCTACATCTGCCCCAATATAGTCAATCATTCGCCGAATCAGGTGATTCCGCCCCTCAAAAACAGTAATAATAATTGAATCTGGCCGTAAACGATCCCTGGTTACAGACTCAGGTTTTGCAAATCCATCCTCCAGTTCAACTCCCTCATTCAATCGCAACATCTCTTCTTCCGTAAGTATGCGGTTTGGCTGAACAAAATAGGTCTTTTTCACCTCGTAACTCGGATGCATGAGCCTGTGTGCCAAATCGCCGTCATTGGTCAACAAAAGCAGCCCCATCGTTTTTCTGTCAAGACGTCCCACCGGGTAAACACGGTTACCCGTCGCATCCTCAATGGTATCCATCACGGTTTCCCGGTCCCGCTCATCATCCGTGGTGGTAATCGTGCCTGAATTTTTATTTAACAGGATGTAGACAAATGGTTCCAAAGTCAGCTTTTGACCGTTTACCGTTACGGAATCGGTCGTTTTTACCTTCGATCCCAACTCCGATACCACGGTGCCGTTAACCTTCACTTTTCCGGCAGCAACATACTCATCGGCGTCCCGGCGGGAACAGAGACCTGCATGGGCGATAAACTTATTAATTCTCATCTCTTTTTCCACCTGGGGACGCTGAGGAGCTGTGCGTGGATTTTTCATCGATTTATCAGAGCGCTTTGACCGCTTTTTTTTGCCGCTGCCATTTTTAGAGCCCCTGCTTACACTGCCCGGTCTTGGTTTTTTCTTATTCATTTCGGTTTTTTTAAACCTGCATTCGTATTTACGGCAGGTTTTATTATCAATTACATATGGAAAGATAACCATTAATTATCCCGTTCTACAATCGATAAAAATTAAAAAGAGTACTGAAAGAGAGCTCATCCCAAACAGTTTCCCGCAGTCGATCATCATTTTGTTATATTCAAAGGCTACTGCAGGAATAGTGCCAACGGAAGCTAAATTCAGATATATGTGCCAAAACCATTACCTCAAAAATCTGCTGGACGAGAACAGGACGTGGGTGGAATCCGTAAAGAAGACAAACCCTTCATTTTTCAAAACTCTCTCGCAAGAACAGCACCCCAAGCTTCTTTGGATTGGCTGCAGTGACAGCCGGGTTCCCGCCAGCCAGGTGACAAATCTAAAACCGGGTGATATTTTTGTACACAGAAATATTGCCAACCTTGTACTACACTCGGATATGAACTGCCAGTCCGTGATTCAGTACGCGGTTGAGGCGTTAAAGGTCAACCACATTATCGTTTGTGGGCACCACGGATGTGGCGGAATTAAAGCCGCAATGCATACCGCAGACCTGGGACTTATTGATAACTGGCTGCGCAATATTAAAGATATTTATAACCTTCATACAGATGAAATCTCGTCCATCCCGGATGAATCTGACAAAGTAAACCAGTTGTCTGAGCTAAATGTGAAAGCACAAGTACGGCACGTAGCCGAAAATCCCTTTGTGCAGAAACAGTGGGACCTTGGACGAAACCTATCCGTTCACGGGCTGATTTACAGTCTTAAAACCGGTCTCTTGAGGGATTTAAAGATTTCTGTAAATGGAAAAATGAACGAAAATAAAAGCTGAGAAGGAGTAGCGAAACCACCCCGGATGATGTTATTCTCCCTGTCCCAGGGAATATGCACGCTCCCCGTCAAATTCATACAGGTTCTCTGTTTTGATGATGTCCAGATTGTTTGCAGCCAGGCTCGATAGAAGCTCTACAATGTCTCTGTTTGAAATCGAGTTTTGCTCCGTCAAAAATCTGCACCGCCAGTGGTCGGTACAAAACGTCTCATCTACACCATCTGGCCAAACTTTGGTTCCCCTGTTGGTGAACATCTTCAGAAAAAACAGACGGGTTGATGCTTGTTGAAGTACTGCAGCCAATTCCTCCGGATCGCCGGGTTCCCAGTAGACAAATACGTCTACCCCTTTCAACTCTCGTTTTGATATGAGGGATGGCTTCTTCTCTCCCCTGCTTAATGAAAGCTCTACATTCATCATTTTGGCAACATCCGGGTATACAGCGGGTTCGAGCCGGTCAGGTTTGTTATCCAGAAATTTGACAACGCTCTCCGTAAACTCCCCGGTTGTTACTTGCCTGGTGGAGTGGGCAGAATCGTAAATATCCGGTGTGTGAATTCCCTCTTCTATTGTTTTCAACCAGGCGTTGTGCACTCTTTCAGCGATACGCGGCTGCCCGATGTGAGCCAGCATCATGGTCGATGCCATCAGCAGACCGGATGGATTGGCGCTATTTTGTCCTGCAATATCCGGTGCTGATCCGTGGATCGCTTCAAACATTGCGCAGCGCTCACCGATATTAGCTGAACCCGCCAGGCCCACCGACCCTGAAATCTGGGCGGCTATGTCAGATACAATATCACCGTACAAATTTGGCATTACGATAACATCAAACTGTTCCGGACTATCTGCAAGACGTGCGGCCCCAATATCTACAATCATATTTTCCGCTTTGATGTCCGGATATTCTTCTGCAACCGTAGAAAACAGACGATGAAAAAGGCCATCCGTCAGCTTCATGATATTGTCTTTAGTAAAACAGGTCACCTTCTTCCGATTATTTACCCGCGCATATTCAAAAGCATGACGAACAATTTTTTCTGTCCCGGGCAGTGTGATTAGTTTCAGGCACTGATACACCTCATAGGTTTGCCGGTGTTCAATTCCACCGTATGTATCTTCTTCATTCTCCCTGACTATAACGACATCCATTTCCGGATGCTTCGTTTGTACAAAAGGATAATATGAACGGCAAGGACGGATGTTTGCATAGAGTCCAAGTGATTTTCTCAGCGTCACATTCAGGCTTTTTACGCCGGTACCCTGTGGTGTGGTTATCGGGGCTTTCAGAAATACTTTGTTTCTCCTGATTACATCCCACGACGCCGGTTCAATGCCTGCTTTTAATCCTTTTTTGTACAATTTTTCACCGATATCAATGCAATCCACATTCATATCAGCGCCGGCTTTTTCGATGATCGTGAGGACTGAACGCATAATTTCGGGGCCTATTCCGTCACCATACGCTACCGTTATCGTAGGGGTTGACATCGTTAATCGGATATTATTTTGTGATTTATTTTTGAAATTGCAGTATAAAAGCTTTCTTCCATATATTTTATTTAATAAATTTTATGTTTTACATAAACAATCATATATGAAGTTTACACTGCATCAAATTCATATCTTCAAAGAAGTGGCGCATCGTGGGAGTATAACCAGGGCAGCGGAGGCTCTGTTCATGACTCAGCCGGCCGTATCTATTCAAATGAAGCAGCTGCAGAAGGCCGTTGGCATCCCGCTGATTGACATCATTGGCAGGCAACTTCAATTGACGGATGCAGGAAAGGAATTTTTAGAACTGTGCAACTCTTTTACAGAACGGCTGAACCATTTCGATTCACGAATTTCGCAGTTGAAAGGCGGCCTCAGGGGTAAACTCACGATTTCAGCAGCCTCCACGGCTAAATATTTTTTACCCTACCATCTGGGCCGGTTTCAGAAAAAATACGATCAGATTGATATCTCTCTCAAAGTCACCAACCGGAATGAGGTTTTAAAGAACCTGGAAAGCTATGAGTACGACCTTGCCATACTTTCGCAGATTCCCGACGATCCGTCTATCACAGCTGTTCCGTTCCTTGAAAATCCATTGGTTATTGCTGCACACCGATCTCATCCATTGCGGCACAAAACGCTGAAATCGTTGAACGAACTTTCAGGTGAACCGTTTATTTTTCGTGAAAAGGGATCCGGCACCCGAATGGTGATGGAGCGTCTGCTCAAGCGAGCTGGTATACAGCCTAAAATCCCGATGGAGCTTGGCACGAATGAGGCCGTGAAGCAGGCTATCATGGCCGGAATCGGAATCTCGTTAATTTCGGAACTCAGCTTGATACCCGAGCGGGCATCGGGCCGAATTGCCACGATCGATATAGAGGATTACCCGGTAGAATCCAGCTGGTACTACCTTTACAATAAAAACAGGCTGGTATCACCGGTAACCCAAAACTTTATCTCGTTCCTGTCGGAATCCAACCCGGAAAACCTACTCCCCCAGTACTCTGTGTAATCATTACCGCTGCCGGCATTTCCGGACGCAGGATCTACAATGGAGCGCCGGACGTGAACTTTTTTTCTTCGAATTTACCAGCTCAGAAGGAAGTCACAACAAACGTTAACCGGGTGAATTAGAGTCGTCCGGGCCAAAATCTAATCCAACGTCTTTCTTTTAAGAATTATAGGATAAATGAATTAATTTACTACACTTCAACAGATTACATCATTTATATAAAATAAATCTGTGCCTCTCAGCTTTTATTGTATACTTTTTCAGGATCAAATGAGCGATCGCTGATTATATATTCAAGTTCGTTTTTATCATTGTTCTTCACTGCCCTGTAAAAGCAGCTTCGATACCCATTATGGCAGGTCCCTTCCCCTTGCACACGGACTCTGAGCTGGACAACATCCTGGTCACAATCAACAAGTATCTGCTCCACTTGCTGCTCACGACCGGAGCTCTCTCCTTTCACCCAAAGTTTCCCGCGGCTCCGGCTGTAGTATGTTGCCTTCCCTGTCTCAATCGTTTGTTTCAAAGCGTCGGGTGACATCCATGCAAACATCAGAACCTCTTTGGATTCCGCATCAACTGTAATACATGGCAAAAGCCCCTGGCTATTGAATGATGGGATGAACTCTTTGCCCAGTTCAATCTCCTTCCTGCTTTTATTCTCCGGGGGTTCAAATTCAGGTTTTTTCATGTGTCTTCCTCGGTGTCATCATTTTTGCGGCTGGGCACCGGATCATATCCCGACGTGCCCCATGGGTGGCATTTTGAAAGCCGCTTAATCCCCATCCACACGCCTCGTGTAGCGCCCCACTCCTGCACCGCTTCCATCATATATGCAGAGCAGGTAGGCGAATGCCTGCAGCTTGGTCCCAGCCAGGGAGAGATTGTCAGCTGGTAGAGCCTGATAACGGTACGTATCAACCAGCGCGCAGATGCTTGCAGACCCTCGCTGACTCTCTGCAGTCCATGTTTAATATTTCGTTCAGATCTATCCAATGGAAAATTTATTATAAACCGGTATGAGTCATTATTGCTTCTCGATCTCGTATGTTGTTTTACCGCTCTTTTCATCCTTTAGTACAATTCCCATCTCACCTAAATCATCACGAATTTTATCGGCCGTCCGAAAATCTCTGTTGGCCCTGGCCTCTGCACGTATTTCAATAAGCAGCTGTATTAGCTCTTCCGAGACCCGATTTTCTGAGGCCGACTCTTGCTTTAGTCCCAAAAGATCCTTCACAAAGAGACGGAACGTTCGTTTCATCTTTTCCAGTGCAGTTGCTGAAATAGCATCCTCTTCCACCTGGTTGTGATACAGCGCATTGATGATCGTAACCAGCTCAAACAGGACTGCCAGAACTTGTGCAGTATTAAAATCATCAGCCATTTTTTCATAGCAGCGCTCACATAAATCGTCAATTTCATGATCCCTGCTACCCGATGTACCGGATGATGATGCCGATAATTCATCCAGCACCTCAAGAGCGTTCATCATTTTATGGTAGCCTTTCTCGGCAGCTTCAAGAGCCTCATTTGAAAAGTCAATTTTACTGCGGTAATGCGACTGCAGCATCAGGAAGCGAACGACCATCGGGCTGAACTCCCGGTTCAGGTATGAATGGTCGCCTGAAAAAAGCTGATCAAGCGTAATAAAGTTGCCGGCCGACTTACTCATCTTTGCGCCGTCGATCGTAATCATGTTATTATGGATCCAGTAATTGGCTGGATCGGTGCCGTGCGCCCCCCGGCACTGGGCAATTTCCGCTTCGTGGTGTGGAAACTGGAGATCGAGTCCCCCGCCGTGAATATCAAACCTTTTTCCCAGGTACTTTGTGCTCATGGTTGTGCACTCAATATGCCAGCCTGGGAATCCCTCTCCCCAGGGCGAGTCCCAGCGCATGATGTGTTCGGGTGTTGCTTTTTTCCAGAGAGCAAAATCGTGTGGGCTTTTCTTATCCTCCATTCCTTCCGTCTGGCGGCTTCCGGCCTGAAGATCTTCGAGAACTTTGCCAGACAGGTCGCCATAGCTGTTGCTCTTGCGGTACGTCCCGAGGTCAAAATAGACGTTGCCATTTACTTCGTAGGCCAGGCCGTTCTCTAAAATCCTTTCCACAAGTTTTATCTGTTCAATAATATGCCCGGAAGCGGTTGGCTCAATATTTGGCCTTTTGCAATTCAGTGCATCAAGACCTTTATGATATTTTATCGTGTAGTGTTGAACAACCTCCATCGGCTCCAACTCTTCAAGACGGGCCTTCTTGGCAATTTTATCCTCTCCGGTCTCTTCCTCCTCATTTTCAAGATGACCAACGTCCGTGATGTTTCTTACATAGCGAACCTTATACCCTACATGCTCAAGATAACGGTAGATCAGATCGAATGTGATGCCTGCACGGGCGTGGCCCAGGTGCGGATCACCATACACGGTGGGTCCACAAACATAGAGTCCAACAAATGGAGGTTTTATCGGTTCAAAAATCTCTTTTTCTCTGGAAAGGGAGTTAAATATACGGAGAGGAAAACGTTGCGGATCCTTCATAGTTTTTCTCAGTTTGGCTTACATCTCTGTTTCAGCACGGATGTAATCAATAAAGCGCTGCTGCGTCTTTTGTTTCTTAAATGCACCGCGATATTCAGTCGTCACCGTACTGCTTTCTCGATCTTTGATTCCGCGTGTTGACACACACAAGTGTTTACTCTCGATAAATACCGCAACATCCGTTGTATTCAGAGAGGCCTCAAGTTCGTCGGCAATTTGAAGCGTCAGGCGCTCTTGCACCTGTGGCCTTCGGGAGTAGTAATCCACCAGCCGATTGATTTTCGAGAGTCCGATGACGCGGCCGCTGCTTTTATAGGCAACATGTGCTTTGCCCAAAAATGGCAAGAAATGGTGTTCGCAAAACGATGTTACGTTGATATTTTTTACAACCACCAGGTCATCATAAGAGTAATTATTGTCAAACTTTTTGGCATCCGGCCGGTTGTTGGGATCCAAACCCTGAAAAATTTCTCTCACATACATTTTAGCGACACGGTATGGCGTGCCTTTCAGGCTTTCATCTTCAAGATCCAGTCCAAGAGTTTGCATTATTTCTGTAAAGTGATGGCTGATTTTCTCAATCTTTTCATCATCTGAGAGCTCAAATGCATCATCACGTAAAGGTGTTTGGGCCGATGTTCCGATATGATCGTCTCCAATATCATCAATATCTTCCGGAGAGTGGTTACTACCCTTTGAGTCTAAAATCTGGTTGTTTTTATTCATTCGTTGATGTGCTGCTTATGCATAATTTATAAACCTTAAAATTAAGACTTCCACCCGCCATTTCATAATAGCGGAATGTGGATCTCCTCTGTACAGTGATCGCTTACATTGTTATTCAGTTACATCAATCAAACTACTGTCGTGTGAACCATAAAGTATCAGGTACTCAAAGACTTCCGAAGTCTTTTCTGGCTGTATAAATGCTCAGTTCCTTTTATAATTATCACTTTTATTACAAGCACGCAGACTTCAGAAGTCTCCCTTGCTCGCAATTTTAACCGACATTTCAGTGTAGACATGACACTACGTCATTTGCCACACCATTCGTTTCAAAATACAAGAGCACAGCAACATGCGCCGTGCTCTTGCATATACTCAATAGAGATAATTAACCACTATTTCAGGCACTCTTCTTTTTCTTGAACGTATTGATGATTCCACCATTAAGCAGTGCTTGAAGCTGGCGGTCACTGAGGGTGTGCACAGTATTAAACTCGGTTCCTTTTGTCACATTTTTAACGATTACACGTTTTCCATTTTTCAGCTGCTGGCGGATATTCTCCGTTTTCAGCACATCTCCCTGCTCAATGCCATCATAGTCGTCCGGATTTTCAAATTCAAGCGGAGCAATTCCGAAATTGATAAGGTTTTGCCACCCGATTCTTGCATAACTTTTGGCAATTGCAGCTTTTTGGCCAAGGTATCGGGGAGCAATAGCCGCATGCTCACGGCTCGATCCCTGTGCATAATTTTCACCAGCCACAACAATATGACCTCCCGACGAATCTTTAGCCTCCTGCGCACGATCATAGAAATTTTCATCGATTACGGTGAATGAAAATTTACTAATTTCGGGTATGTTACTCCTGAATGGCAATACATCAGCACCTGCACGAAGGATTTCATCTGTAGATATATTATCCCCCATTTTTAAAAGTACAGGAACGTTGAAATCACTCAGTTCATCAAAATCAGGAAGAGTTGAAATATTCGGGCCTTTCACAATCTCTTTTTTCTCCCCGTTTGATGATGGTTCAAGCAGCATTTCCCGGTTAATAATAACCTCTTCAGGCTGCTCAAATTTAGGATAGCTCATGTCGTAAAGATCTTCGAGATCTCTCGGATCCGTAATCTTGCCGGTCAGTGCCGATGCTGTGGCGGTTTCAGGACTGCAAAGATAGACGGAATCCTCCTTCGTGCCCGACCGATCCGGAAAATTTCTCGGCACAGTCCGCAAACTGTTGCGGCCTGATGCAGGTGCCTGCCCCATGCCTATACACCCGTTACACCCAGCCTGGTGAATCCGCGCGCCCGACTGTACAAGGTTTAGCATGACGCCGTTCTTCACCATATTCTCGATAATCTGGCGTGAAGTGGGATTAACATCAAAGCTCACCTCGTCACTAATTCTTCTCCCTTTTACAATTTCCGACGTAATCCAGAAATCGCGGTAGCTCGGATTCGCCGACGAACCGATATAGGATTGATAGATTTCGCGCCCTTCAACCTCCCTGACAGGCACAACATTGCCCGGGCTGCTTGGAAGCGCAATCAGCGGTTCCACCTCGTCAAGCACAATTTCTTCATGTTTATCGTAGGTAGCGCCTTCGTCTGCCACAAGTTCAACCCAGTCTTCCTCCCGGTGTTGCTCTTTCAAAAATCGCTTTACTTCATTATCAGATGGAAAAACGGTTGTCGTTGCGCCCATCTCCGTTCCCATGTTGGCAATCACATGCCGATCCATCGTAGAAAGCTGGTCTAATCCGGGGCCATAATATTCGATAACAAACCCGCGGGCTCCTTTTACGTCGTATCGGCGCAGCATTTCCAGTACCACATCCTTCGCGCTTACCCAGTCGGGCAGATTACCGGTAAGCTTTACTCCAAGAACTTTGGGCATTTTCAGATACATCGGTTCTCCGGCAATAGCAAATGCCACGTCAAGGCCGCCAGCCCCCAGGGCAAACATTCCCATACAGCCTGATGCCGGCGTATGGCTGTCAGAGCCGGCAAGTGTTTTTCCCGGTGTGGCAAAATGTTCTGTGTGAACAGGATGACTTACCCCGTTGCCCGGCCGGCTGTACCAGATACCAAAGCGATCAGCCGCTGATTTTAGAAAAAGATGGTCGTCAGGATTTTTGAAATCAGTCTGCAGCAAATTGTGATCAACGTACTGGCATGAAACATCTGTCTTGGCATTGTCAAGATCCATAGCCTCAAGCTCCAGCATTACAAGCGTTCCGGTTGCATCCTGGGTGAGCGTCTGGTCTATTTTTATTCCTATCTCCTCACCTGCTGTTAGCTCACCATCTACAAGGTGGGATTCAATTAGCTTCTCTGTGACATTCAAAGGGCGTGCCATACGATCTGAATTTTTCTGGTTAACTTTTTGAGTACAATATATATAAAGATTTTTGAGAAAATTTCATTCAGTCTTAAACTATTCCCCCCAATCCATTTGAAAAAGTGAGATTATTCAAACTTTAGCCCCTGATATTGAGAGAATCATCGATTTTTTATCTGTTTTCCAATCTCTTCCTCCTTTCAGACCATTTACACCGCGATTGTTAGGAATTTTGATCAAATTTTGCGTTTATATTTATAACTACAGACTCAGGGAATGTGCAGGAAAGAACGTAAATGACTTATTTAGAATTGATATATATTATTGCTGAATCGAGGAATATCACCGAAACTGATGCGGAGAATCTGCTTCATGAAATTTTTGAAAACATCAGCACTGAACTTGAGCTCGGCTCCGAAATATCACTGCCTGATTTTGGCACCTTTTCAGTTGGACAAGCAACGTCTTCCCCCACGCTTCCAATGCGTGACGATCTGCCCGACACACCCCCATCGCTGAAAAAGACTGTGAACTTTCAACCATCTCAACGTCTGAAAAACAATCTGAAGTTACAGGAGCCTGTCGATGAGTGAGAAGGTTACCTTCAAAGAGCTCGTTGAAAAAATATCGCAGTCAACCAATGAAAACGAGCAGTCCGTAAACAGCTTCCTGTCGGAGCTGGTGGACATCATTGAGACGAAACTCAGGGAGGGTGACTCCGTTAAAATCGATGAATTTGGTAAATTCGAAGTTCAACCCCGTGATTCGGGACCGGGCAGGGTGTTGAATTTCAGCCCGTACAAAAAGCTTCGGGAGCGCATCAACCACCCAGCTCAGCTCCGTATGGTGCGGCGCACGAGTGATCCTGATGCAACGTCGGGGGAAGAGTCTGTTGAGGATCTGCTCATAGAGCGTCCTAAACCTCTTGCTGACTATATTTCCCTGAAAAAATCTGCCGATGCTCAGACCGGCCGGGCGGCATCCGAACCAACAGATGATGAACAGATGCCTGTCGGAATGTCCGAAACGGAACGTTCCGATCGTGATGATTTTACGTTTCACTGGTCCCCATTTGCCGTATCGGTGCTGGCCGTGCTTGTGTTATTTCTCCTCTTCTACCTCGCGATATACAAAGGTGGGATCGACGAATCCGATCTGCAGGGATCGAATGAAAGCGAGCCTCCTGAACTGACACAGGTTGAGCAATCATCCGGCATGGAAATAACCATGGATACGCTCCATGAATCTACGGCTGCAAATTCTCAAGAATCCGATACTGCAACTTCAAATACAACCCCTGCGGATACTGAAGAACAAGATCGTAACGTTTATACCATTCGCCGTAACGACACCTTGTGGGATATTTCCATTAACGAATATGGTGATGGGTACTTGTGGCCACTGATATTTCACAACAACAGGTCAGTTATCGGCAATCCAACACTCATTCCAGCAGGTATGTTGATCTATCTGCCACCGCTTGGTGATCCAAATAATCTCACAGATACTGAAAGAAGAGAAGTTGCAAGAGGTTATTTCTATGTGTATGATTGGATGAAAGAGAATCAACCGCAAAACGCCAGGTTTTACCTTTGGGCGATGGGATCATACTCTCAAGAGGAACTTCAACGAGTTTCTGACAGCGTCGATCCATCGGATTTGGCATTCGCAACTCAGCGCTAATCAACAAAAACCAACGTCGAGGAACTAATTATGATACGCCATATTGTTATGTGGAAACTGAAAGATGAAGCTGAAGGTGCCACGAAAGAGAAGAATGCACAGAAATTAAAGCTGATCCTGGAAGGACTCCGCTCCAATATTGATGAGATTAAGGCTGTGGAAGTTGGCATTCAGATTAACCCCGATGAAGACGATGCGCTTGATGTGGTGCTTATCTGCGATTTTGATACAGAGCTGGACTTTCAGATGTATACCCGAAATGCTCATCATCAAAAAGCGATCAGTTTTATTGAATCCGTTGCGGATAAGCGGTACTTCGTAGACTATAAAGTTGACCTGTAATTCTACTGATTCTGTACTAAAAAAAGCCGCGTCAAACCATGTTGAGCGGCTTTTTTATATCTTTAACCTGACCACTTGCTCACCCGGCTAATGCCCGATGTAGGAGTTGTCAATGTTGACATTGGTGCGCTCCGCGGTTTGAATGGATTTTGCTTGTTGACTGACACAATCACCTGCACAAACACTTACACTCGGCAGCGAGAGCACATCAACCGGCGGCAATTGCGCATTAAATTCAGTCTCAATCACGGAAATAAACTCATTTGCGATAATTCCGTTTCCGCGCTGATTAGGATGAACCCCATCGGTTGAAAATACGCCATTCGGACTAAAGTCAGGGTTTAGGTCAACTCCTTCAATCGTGATACCCGGCGAGCTGCCATCGAGACCAAAAATCTTCGAAAAGGCACTATTTTGATCATCTGTATTGTAAAGCGCCAGCTGCTGATCACCGCCGGACGCTCCCGCTACTGTTGATTCAATGATCGAGTTAAAGGTTAGGCGTGCGGTCTCAATTTCTGCCTGATTTTCAAATGTTAATGTAAATTCCGGGCCAAGAGGAATTACCACCCCGATGGGTGTGTTGGGATTTTGCGGGTTAGCAAGTGTTCCAAGCAGCGTGGAGGCCGATAAAAGCACCAGCTCGCCCTGCTCAATGGGTCTCGACTGAACATATGGTTGCAGAGCTTCTCTCTGCTCAGCCGTGATACCGCCAAATTGCTCAATAATGTCGAACTTTGGCCCTAAATTTTCGAGATTGCGGTCTACAATCAAAATAGGGTTTTGACCCGCCTGGTAATTGACGCGGCGCCGGTCGGCATCATCAGGGTCATGGCCAAGATTTGCAACAATTGCATCCAGGACCTGATCAAACCCTTCAAAACCGGCATTCACCTGGGCCGCAGTCTCCTGGTCGAGCGGAATGGCGTTATATGGGACAGCTCTGAAAAACGGAATGGCAAGTATTTGGGGAATTGTAGCCACAACTCCGTCAGCTTCCGTTTCCGTCGTGAGCCGTGAAATAACCTCCTGGAAATCGTTCTGGAAATCCTCCGGTGACGTCAGGAGATCGTTATTTCTGGCACCATTCAAAGCATAGCCCAGCACGTCATTATTTCCAATCCAAAGCGTGAAAAACGAAGGATTTGAGCTGATTGCATCATCTAAAATTGTTGAGCTTCCCGGAGACGATGCGTAGCGCTGGTAAAACGGGTTAAATGCAGCATCACCCTGGACTCCAACACCCACATTCAGGAGGTCTCCAACCCTGATTCCCGGAACGCCAAAGTTATTGAGATCGGCGGCCGCACCCGAATAGGCGGTGATTTGCTCCCCGTTAACCGTGGGAGACGGACCGGGTATGCTGGTATCAAGTTTAAATCTGCCAAGTGGATTTGGATTTGCACAATTGCTTGTAATACTGGTATTACAGCCATTTTCTGAGTTAATATCGGGCTGATTAAACACCGAAGGAGCCCCCGCAAACTCAAATTGAGCAGACATGAGCGCTCCCAGCGAGTGCTCCTGGCCGTTGTTGTATAGAGCACCATCCATAAATCCTGCAGTCAGGGAATTTCCAATGGTGATAAAATTTGAGAAATCAGCATCCCCCTGGGAAGCCTCAACTTCGGTATCCGGAATGGGGTTCCGTTCTTTATTTGCATCAACCAGCGAATCAAATTCACTTTCGCACCCCGCAAATACGAGGGCTGCAAGAAGTACAACAGAGAAAAACGTTTGGATAGAGTTCATAGAGCGTCCCATAGTTTAATTCAGAAGTTGATCAAAGGTGAGTGATATGTAGTAGATGGCTCCCATCGTTGGGTTTCCGATAGAGGTTTCATACCTCTCGTTTAAGATATTGCTTCCACCAATTTTTAGAATTGAATTATATTGGCGGAATTTGTAGCTAACCTGTGCGTCCATCGTGCCGAAGGCCGGCATCACGCCCTCCCCGAACGTAGACTCCCAAAGAAATGCATCCTGCCACCTGTAGGTGACGTTAAATCCAAATTCCGGCGTTACTCTTCGATTGGCCAGAGATAGATTATAGCGCCATTCCGGTGTATTGAAGCTTGCGCGAAACCCCTGGTCCAGCAAGTCGTCCTGCGAAATCAACTCGTTATAGGATAGATTACCACCTACGTTATAGCCTTTGGGCAGACTGTATTCCGCGCCAACAGCAAAGCCTTGCGAAAGTACATCCCCGTCTGCGTTAATATTCAGGCCGTACCGCTGTGTAGCCACGGTTTGATTAATGATCTGATCCTGTCCTTCCGGCGTCGTTGAGTCGAAATCACCTGCCGGCTGTCGCAATCCGTTTGGCACACCCTGGATAAGCTCAATATCTGCTATAAAATCGTCATAAATGTTATAGTAGTAGTATGCATCGATGAATAGCTTGTTGTTGATTAACGACTTATATCCAACCTCAAACGTGGATACTTTTTCCGTCCGAAACGGTTCAAACTCAACTTGATTTAACAGGCTTCGGGCCTCCTGTGGTGATGCGCCTTCAAGGAGGGCCTCCCGGGCGGCTTCCACGCTTTCGGTCCGGTACACAGGATTATCTCTTAGCCGGTAGCGGTCAATAATAACATCATTGTTCCCCAGCAATCTCCGTGCAACGACATCAAGGTCGATCAGCTGATTTTGCGTTGATGGGATTCGGAATCCGCGTTGAAAAGAGGCCCTGAAATTGTGATTATTTCCAACCTGGTAAACAGCCGATGCCCGGGGTGAAATCTGTCCGGAAAAGTCCTGGTGTTTATCATATCTCAGGGATCCCTGCAGATCCAGTTTATCGTCTAAAACAGATTTTGATAGCTGCAGGTAAGCCCCAAACTCATCCAGATTAAATTCTTCGCCATCATCATCGAGTGCAAATAGTGTTCCATCCGAGTTAAGTGTAAACCTCCGGACATTTGCACCCGCAATTACATCCACAACATCCGGGTCTATGAGCTGGTTAAAGCTATATTGCCCCTCTGCATGCCACATGCCGGTTTTATCCAGGAATTTTGCACCACCCTCCGATATTGGGATATCCCTGAACTGGTTAAAAAGCTCATTGAACTCTTGTGTGCCTGGCTGAGGCTGCGCCTGCCGACCGGCAGTACGTGCCAGACTGTGAGCCTCCTCCACTGAGGCGCCCTGCGTTCGCGCGCCGGCAAAGGCCTCGAAATAGGCCGGAATAAATGTCTCCGCATTAATCAGAGAAGCCACGGTGTTGGCCGCATAGGTATCGCCTGAATTTTCCTGGGTTGTGTAGGCCCTCAGGTAGTAGTTCGGATTTTGGAGTTCCAGCTTTGCTGTCCAGATAATAAAGTCATCCAGAATAAATCTGTCGTTTGCCGTATAAACGGTACTTCCACTTCCCCAGTTGAACTGCCCCAGAAGCTCGTAATTGTCTGACAGACGGTAGTGGGCTGCGGCCCCAAGTTTTAAACTTTCAGTTGTATTATCTACAAAGGATGATTCAACAAAACCATCAGGTGTAAACGCACCCGCCTCCCCATCGGGTAATAGTGTACGTATGGCCTCAATCTGTGCGCCCTGGGCCCCTCCACCGGCAATAAGTCCATCAGCAATATTCCCAATGGTCAGAAGCGGCTGACCGTAGACATTCAGGCCGTTGTACACCCGGTTATCTCCGCGCTGGGTTGCACCACGTTCAATAACTCCGAAAGTAGCCGGCCCGGTATCCCGCCTGTCGGTAGCCCTGAAATCTTGAGCCTCGAGGTAGGAAACATTTAGTTTAAAGGCAAAGCGATCATTGAACGATTTGGCGTACCGTGCCGAGTAGTCGTGATATAGCGATACGTCTTCCGTATTGCTGTCAATATGGTTAACGCCGGTTTTGGCAATGGCTGAAAACCCCTGGTAATCAAACGGGCTTTTACTCCGCATCAGCAGAATTCCGTTTATGGCGTTGGGACCATAGAGTGCCGATGCCACCCCGGGTATAAGCTCGGCACTTTCAAGGTCCAGATCGGATATACCCACAATATTGCCCACTGGAAAATTAAGTCCCGGCGCCTGGTTATCTATACCGTCGATATGCTGAACAAAACGTAAATTCCCGTTAGAGCCAAAACCCCGCATATTCACTGATTTGAATGTCATGCTCTGGGTGCTGAAGTCAACACCCTTTAAATTGGCAATGGCATCATAAAATGAAGGGGCGGCTGCCTGCTGAATGCCAATTGCATCTATTTTTTCAATACTGATCGGGGCATCCAGAATGCTCTCCTCTACCCTCGAGGCAGATACCACCACATCTGATCCAAGAATTGTTTGTTCTTCAATCTCGATGGTTAAGTCGGTAACATTACTCTCCGTTATCGGGATCTCTTTTGAAACATACCCAATAATCGATATAACAAGCGTGATCGGAGGTTCCCCGTTCACGCGAAGGGTAAACTCACCGTCTGAATTTGTGGATGTTCCCACCACACGGTTTTTCACCGTAATATTCACCCCGGTAAGCGCACTGCCGGTGGACGCATCATAGACAGTGCCGCTGATGGTAATTTGACTATCCTGCATACTTTCCGCGGATGTGATTTCAGCCTGCGCATGCAATGCAAAAATCATAACCAGCAGCAAAAGGAATTTTTTAACTGTGTCTGATGATATCATTATAATCTGGTTTTATTGCTAATTATAAGCCGGACCGCTGGTTATTCTATTTCTCCAGAGTCAGAATGTAATAAAAGAAAACCCTGATTTCTGATTAAAGCAAGCGCTTCCAGTAATATTTGTTAACACTAACTTAACAAGGTGAATATTTTCAAAACGTTAGACGAAACATTTAATCTACTCCCTTGTACCATTTATACTGTTGTTGTAAAAATAGAAAATCCGGTGTATGGCATCTGCCACTCGGTGTCCGGCGTTCATAAACAAAAAACTGTATTATTAGATGCAGACACACAATAATTTCAGAAAAATACCATCATTTCTGCTGCCTTCAATGCGCCAACATCATACAGAAGTTCTTCAGAATTTAAACCTAAAATGATCATATCATGAAAAAACCACTCATTATTCTCCTGCTATTTTTTACTGCGGGTGCCGGTGCAGCGACTGCTCAACAGCAGCCTGAAGCCAAACAAAATGGGCACAGACTCTCTATTTCAGCTACAGGCGAAGCAGTTGTGCCGGCAGATATCGCCACAATGTCCATCAACATTTCTATACATGCACCCGAAGCAGACAGCGCGTTTAGGATACACAAGGAGAGGGAGCAATTTCTCTCCTCCCTTCTACAGGAGCTCAACTTCGACGACGAACAGATCAGCTATCAACCCATTACAATCCGTCCTGACCGCCAGAGGAACGGCTCCGTTCATTCGGCTACATCCCAGCGGATTCAGCTTCAACTTGCAGATATTGAGTTGCTCAGTGAACTGCAGATGACGCTCATTCAGAATGGATTTGATAACTTTTCCGGAAACCTGTCGTCCACAAAGCTGGAACAAGCCGGAAATGATGCTCTGCGTTTTGCCATCTCAAATGCACGACAGGATGCTGAAATCCTTGCTGAGGCCGCCGGTCGATCACTTGGCAACGTTGTGTCAATAGACCACACATCGGATGTTAGCTACCAGGCTGCATCGCGCTCAGAGTCAGTACAGGCGCTTTCTTCTGTGGCCGATATGGGTCCTTCGATGTTTGATTTCACTCAAACTGTACGTGTCCAAAAACGCGTGTCTGTCGTCTTTGAGATCAATGATCTTTAACAGATCAACCATTTAGACAGCCCGTTATCCGCTCAATGCATTATTCTGCATCATCAATCAGTGGCCGGAGGATCTCCCAAAGATTTTCTGCGATAATTTTTTGGCCTTCGGCAGTGGGGTGGATACCGTCGGGCTGGTTGAGTTCCCTGATTCCCGCAACATCCTCAAGCAAAAAAGGCATAAAGGTCAGCTGATTTTCTTCCGCAAGATCGGCGAAAACCTGTCGGAATTGCGTTGTGTACGTTTCTCCAAGATTGGGGGGTGCCTCCATTCCGGCCAGGACAATCGTAGCAGCAGGCTTTTGTTCGCGCACTTTATCGATAATTGTTTGCAGGTTCTGCCTGGTGTTGGATGGATCGATGCCACGCAGTCCGTCGTTTCCGCCAAGGCCCAGGACAAACAGGGCGATATCCTGCTGCAGAATCCAGTCTACCCGTCGGGCACCTCCGGCAGTCGTTTCACCACTCAGGCCGGCATTTACAACATCGTATGGAAGATCCAGCGAATCGATTTTCTGCTCTATCAAGGCTGGGTAGGCCTGCTCTTCACTCAGTCCATATCCCGCGGTAATACTATCTCCAAAAAAAAGAATCGTCTTATTCTCCTGGGCGGTGACTGTTGATGCCAGGGCAGCAAATAAAAAAAACAGTGAAACTGTAAAAAAATATATTCGTTTAATAAAATTCATAAAAACAGATTTTCGAAGGAATGGTTAACTTAAATTGCAATGTTGAGCTATTGTTCCGTTACCCCGCAGCCATTTGCATCTATTAATATTCGCACAGTTAAATCCCACACATGGAAAAACCGATTTTAGACGTACACAATTTAACGAAATCCTTTGTAAGTGGTTCAAAGGAGTTGACGGTTCTGAAGAATATTTCGTTCCACATTCAGCCCGGAGTGTCATGTGCTATCGTTGGGCCATCCGGGAGCGGTAAAACCACGCTTCTCGGCCTTTGTGCGGGTCTTGATCAACCGACCTCGGGATCCGTATCACTCAGCGGCCGGGTGATATCCGATCTGAACGAAGCGGATTTATCGACCATCAGGAACAGGCAAATCGGTTTTGTATTTCAATCGTTTCAGCTGATCTCTACACTCACAGCCCTCGAGAACGTCATGGTTCCTGTAGAACTGCGCGGTGTGCCCTACCGGAAAGTTGAAGAAAGGGCTACATCCCTACTTGCAGAAGTTGGCCTTGCTGATCGTTTAACCCACTATCCAAACCAGCTTTCAGGTGGTGAGCAGCAGCGGGTAGGTCTGGCGCGGGCATTTATACATGAACCCGATATCCTGTTTGCGGATGAGCCCACGGGAAATCTGGATGGCGAAACGGGTGCTCAAATAGAGCAACTGATGTTCAACCTGAATAAAAAGCAGGGAACAACGCTTGTTATTGTAACACACGACAAACGTCTCGCTGAAAAATGTGATCGAATTATCGAGCTCAGCAACGGATCGATCCTTACTGATTCAGAACATCAGGTAGCTGCTGGTGATGAAATCAAAGCTACCGTGGCCGAATGAAACAGCTTAAAACCCTTTTCTCTCCCTTTACCTGGCGGCTGGCACTGCGCGATGCTCGCCCACAATGGAAAAGCTTACTGCTATACACATCAGCCATCATTGCCGGAGTGGCCGCCCTCGTTGCCATCCTTTCATTTAGAAGTGATGTACTGCTGACGGTTGAAGATCAGTCCCGCGAGCTATTGGGAGCTGATGTTGAATTCAGGTCATCAGAGCCGTTCGCTGAACCGGTGGAAGCTTTTATCGACTCCGTTGGCGGCAGCCAGGCGTCAGCATTGGAATTTAACTCCATGGTCCGGTTCCTGCGTTCGGGCGACACTCGACTATCACAAATACGTGCAGTGGAGGGGCCCTTCCCTCTCTACGGGTCAATCACCACCAACCCGAAAGAGGCCGCAGCTACGTATCAATCCAATAAAACTGCCCTTGTTGAGCAGTCTGCCATGCGGCAATTTGGGATATCTGTGGGCGACAGTATACAGGTTGGCCAGATTACTCTCCCCATTTCCGGGGAGCTGAAGAGTGTTCCGGGAGAATCAGCCGCCTTTTCGCTTGTAGGGCCAAGGGTCTATCTTTCGAAAGACCTGATTGAAGATTCGGGCCTTTTACAACGGGGCAGCAGAATCACCTACAAGGAGTATCTTAAGGTTGACAATGCGGAAACGGCCGAACGCATAGCGTCTGAGTTTAGACCCCTTGGTGTTGAGAACCGGGTCCGAACTGAAACAGTCGAGTCTCGTAAAAAAGATTTTGATGAAATAGTTGATAACCTTAGTAAATTTTTAGGGCTGATTGCATTCATCGCCCTAATGCTGGGTGGTCTCGGTGTTGCAAGCGCTGTGTATGTATACATTAAACGAAAGACGCAATCCGTTGCTACTCTTCGCTGTCTCGGCATGGAATCCCACCAGATCATCGGGGCTTTTGGATTGCAAATTGCCTGTATGGGGTTTACAGGGGCCGCCATTGGTACCGCTATTGGACTGGTTCTTCAATCTTACCTGCCTCTTCTTTTTACTGAATTCCTGCCGTTTGAAATTGTTCAAAGTCTATCACTTCCTGCAATTCTCCTTGGCCTTTTTATCGGGATGGCGATTAGTGTTGGGTTTTCGATTCTGCCCCTTGTAGGCATCAGCAGCATTTCACCGATGTTAACGCTGAAATCGTCCGATTTTTCACCCCTTCAATCTCTCTCCAAACGAGCTAAAGTAGCAACTGCAGGTATTGTATACTCTATTGTTGTTCTTTTAATCACCTATACAACAGATAGCCTAACCGTCGCCCTGTTTTTTACACTTGGCCTGATGCTATCCGTCGTGCTGCTTTGGCTCACGGCACTGCTGCTGATGCGGGTGGTAAAAGGACTCCGGCTCAAATCGTTCACCTATGTGTGGCGGCAGGGTATGGCAAACCTGTTTCGCCCCAATAACCAGACGCCCATGCTTCTCACGACGCTTGGAATGGGCATGCTGCTGATTGGAACACTATATCTGAGCCAGGAGATGCTATTGGAAAGGATCAGCCTGCAATCGAATGATGAGCTGCCCAATATTGTGCTTTACGATATCCAATCAGATCAGAATCCCGGGGTGCGTGACATCATTACCGGCGAGGGAGGAACAATTATGCAAAATGTACCTATTGTTTCCATGCGCCTCAGCCGGATTCGGGGACGCAGCGTCTCTGACGTCCGGCAGGATACTACGCTCGACCTCCGGAGGTGGGCGCTGAGACGCGAGTACAGGTCAACCTACAGGCGCAATCTCACGGACTCAGAGACACTGATTGAGGGAGAGTGGATTGGCGAAGGAGACGGCATCGGCTCAACGGTTCCCATATCTGTTGCTGAAAATATTCGGGATGATCTGAACCTCGCCGTCGGCGATTCTCTCACCTTCAACGTACAGGGTGTGCCTGTATCCACGGTGGTTGCAAGTATCCGGGAAGTAGATTTCCAACGGCCGCAACCCAACTTTTTTGTTCTTTTTCCTGTAAATGTTCTGGAAAATGCACCGCAATTTTACGCTGCCACGGTCAATGCCGAGAGTGACGAACAGGCGTATACCATTCAGCAGAAGATCGTGGAAGAATACCCGAATGTGTCTGCCATCGACATCAGTATTGCACTGGCCAGCGTGCAGGAGTTCCTCGACAAAATATCGATGGCCATCCAGTTTATGGCTCTATTCAGTATTATTACGGGACTGATCGTACTGGCAAGCTCTATTTCAATTAGTCGAAAGCAGCGAACCAGGGAATCTGTGCTCCTGCGAACGTTGGGAGCTGTAAAACAGCAAGTTAGCAGCATACAAACCATTGAATATGTGCTTCTTGGTCTTCTTGCCACATTGACCGGTTTGATTCTTGCACTGGCGGCAAGCTGGAGCCTTGCCTATTTTTACTTTGATCTTGCTTTCGTACCTGATCTTACGGCACTGGCTCTTCTATCGCTCATTATTATCCTGGCAGCAACGCTGATTGGCTGGACCGGAAGTCGTCATATTTTCAAAAAGTCGCCTCTCGATGTTCTCAGGGCTGAAGTGGGGTAACTATAAAAAGATATCGCACGTCGCAAAACGTTGGGATTAAGTAGTTGATCTTGTACTTTTTTGATACGATGGAAAATCGATCCACATGGTATTTGTCGGCTCTGATTCTGCTCATCTGTATACTTATTGCGGTGGCCGTCTATCTTTTTACCGGCCAGGTATTCCTGGTGATTATTTTTGCCCCTCCTGTTATTCATTATTTTTTGAATAAAAAACGCCGGAGCAGCCAGAGATAAAGACTTCCTCTTCGGCTGCCATCTTCTCTAATCATCTCTAAGGATTGCATCTGCAAGAAAATGGTCTACATTACTGCATGTTGGACAAACAACTTGGATGAGAGGCGTGGCTTCGCGTGGAAATATTGACATCTCCCCCTTCTTTATTTCAGCATGCACAGTGCAAACAAGATCGGGATGAACCATCCGGCGTCCTTCCCCGCACATCCGGCAGCGTGAACTCAAAACTTTATCGTTTAAAAATTTTTTCACGCGTTCAATTTGTCGTTCTGTTAATGGCATGGTGCAATGGGTTAAAAAAGAGTTCTGAATGGATGAACCGAAGATCATGACAGACCGCCGCCGGGTTCGATGAATAATCTTTTCCAGCGAACCACGAAGAAGCCAACCCTGGCAAGGGCAACTCTTGTGATTATGACTTACAATAAATCAAAAATACATAATAAATATTACCGGACTACATGTTCCCTTCAAAGTTTTTTACTACATTTTAGTAAATCCCATATAAATCTGACTGCCATGAAGATACTTGTCCCTACCGATTTTTCAGATTTAAGTTTAAAAGCTATAAAGACGGCCAATACGTACGCTACGATATTTGGTGGTGAAATCTCCCTTTTCAATTCGCATATCCCGATTTCTGAACTTGACGAACCATATGCACTTGGAATGAGCAACCAGATATACAAGGACTACGAATCCATCGAAGAGTCCATACGCGATCGGCTCGAGGTGCTGGCTGAGGAGTACATCGACGAGGAGCTCAGAAATGGCGTGATCGTTCATGTGGGAAACCCTGCACAAAGCATCGTTGAGGAGTCTGCAAATCATGATATGATCATAATGAGTACACACGGGCGGACCGGATTTACCCGTCTTCTGCTTGGATCAGTAGCCGAAAAGGTGCTGCGCCTTTCAAAAATTCCCGTAATGATTGTAGAGGATGAATCTGATGTGGATTCATTTAAGAAGATCCTTGTAACGACTGACTTCTCCGATAACGCGAAGGCTGCTTTTCCTTACGCCAAAAATATCGCAGAGAAAACCGGCGGATCCGTCGATATTCTCCATGTTTTAAGCCTGGATCAGTTTGAAGATGACGAGACCGATCCCACAATTAAAAAGATTCGTGAACAGCGGATGAAGCTAATTGAAAAAGAGCATTTTCATTCGCTGTCGGACAGCGTAAGAAGCTACGCAATCGTTTCCGATGATTCGCCTCATGAAGCCATCCTAAAATTTGTCAAAAATACCGACTACAACCTCATCGTAATGGCAACGGTCGGAAAAACGGGGATTACATATATGATGATGGGCAGTACCACGGCCAATGTAGTTCGTCATGTGGAAACTGCCGTATTGAGCGTCCGGCCGCAACAGCTGTAGCGGTTGGTTCAGTTATTGAAATTGAACTTTATCGTTCCCATCAGCTGTAAAAAGTCTACGCTCCTGCTTGCATCTTCGGATCGAACGCCAGCAACAGCAGGCGGGGCATCCGGAAGCGGTGTGTAGTCGTATTCGGTATAGGTATACACCGCGGAATCTTCGTCCCACTGTATATAGAGTGCCCCAACCTCAAACGTCGTGTTCGGGGTGATTGCAAATCCGGCACCTGCAGAATACAGATCACGATCATCAATGCCGTTTTTAAACCGTGACGGCTGCCGGCCATAACCCGCTCGAACCGTAAAACCGGGATTCACCTTGTAGGAAAGCCCGCCTTTTACATTCCAGACGGCATCAAACTCATTACTAATAAATTGATTTTCAGCTAACTCGTCTTCAAAAAGCTCGTCTTCGTCAAACTCCAGTTCTACGTTGGAATAATCCGTGTAGTCTGCTGCAAAGGAGATCGAGAACCCATCAAGATCCTGCAGGGCTATCCCCACATTGACGTTCCCCGGGTAGCGTACAGTGTAGGAAAATTGCCCCTCGAGGGCATCTTCAAACACCACGCCGTTATCGAAGGTTGTTTGGATTGAGGCTCCAAAATCTTCATCCACAGAAATTACTGACGGCAGCGTATAGCTTGCCCCGATATTTACATTTGGAGTCACCCTGTAAAGTCCTCCGATACGCCCACGAAACCCACTATACCGGCTGCTTATTTCATCAGAAAAAATAATATTATCGATATCGGTGTCGGGCTCCCCGTCTTCGTCAGAGTCAATGGCCTGGAAATTGTAATCGTTGAACTCGTCGATTTCCTGGAAGATGCGATCGTAATCAAATCGGCCGGCCAGCAGGCCAATGCTCGCACCAAGCATAAAATTAGGCTGAAATTCTGTAGCAATAAATGCAGAGTACTCCCCGCCGTGGCCGCTTTCAATAATTTCACCCTGCTGGCGGATCCCCAGAAAATCTCCAAACTGATCGAAACCTGTTCTGAAAATTGATTCGTCCCAGTCTTCAAAATCGTCGCCAAAATCTGTTGCAAACGTCCTGAACGCGATCTCAGAAAAGGTATTGCCGGGAGCTTTAAATTGATCTGTAATCGTGCTTCTCGTATTTCGTGCGCCAAATCCCAGTGCCCTGTTGCCTGAGCTGTGCTGGTTATAACCTGCGCCAATGACGAGGCTTCCGCGCACTGTGGGAAAAGAGTAGATAAATCCTACGTTGGAGATATTCGTTGCAGCATCGTCAAGTGAGCGGGATTGATTCAGAAATGATGCCTCTTCATCAACGGAACTGAACGTCAGGCCAAACTCTCCAAAACTATCTTTAAAGAGTGCAATACTGGCCGGGTTGTCTAAAAACGCCCCAAAACCTGAGGCGTAAGCAGTGCCGGGCATGATACCCGATATTGGATTCACAAGTTCTCTCTGATCGCCAAATTGCACCGCCTGGTTGCTGAACAAAAGCGGGTCGATCCTGTTTTGAGAAAAAGCGGAACCGGCTGTCAGCAGACACAGCAGTGCCATGAACAAATTTCGCAGATAGACAGACATAGAGCACCCTCAAATAGATTAGTTGAATGAGATTATATCAAGCCGGTAAAACAGGCTAATGAAGATTAATTATTGCTTCTGCTATTAGATCCCGATGAGGATCGACTTCTGGAGGAGCGTCCCGATGATTTCGAACTGCTTCCTCTGCTTCGTTTCACAGAAGATCCTTTGCTGCCCCTGTTGGAATTCGAGGAGCGAACGCTGCTGGAAGAACGGCTGCTGCCGGATGACGACCGGCTGCGTACTGTCGACCCGCCTGAGCGAGTTGCCCTGTTAACCGTTGTGCGAACCAACTCGCGCCCGATGGTTCCAAAAATCTTTTTCGCGATCCCGTTTGACGATCGGTTTCTGTTACTTCGAACACGGTTTATGGAAGAGCGGACGGATGATCCTCTATCAACCTTCCGAACTCGCTGCTGAAGGATACTGGTTGGAATAAAAGAATTCTCGCGGTTTCTTAATGACGATGAAGATGTACCGCTCCTGCTACTATTTGAGCGAGACCGCGTAACCGCTGATCTCTCGCGTTGTGAACTCCGCAGATCCGAAACAGACTGCCTGTTGTTCTCTCGTTTCTTCGCCCGTGATGTTGAGGCTCCCGTTCGGTTTGAACGATTACTGCGGGTTACGTTTCCACTGCTGCTTCGCTTATTATTTGAGGATCGATTGACCGTTCCGTTCGATCTGCTATTGTTGCTTCTGCGCTGTACATTTCGCTTTCCACTACTCCGGTTGTTGCCGGTGGAGCGTTTAACGGTGCCGCTGCCGGAGCGATTGTTACTGCTTCTACGTTGTACATTCCCGCTGCTGCTTCGGCTATTCCCGGATGAGCGATTGACCGTTCCACGATTGGATGAACGCCCTGAAGATCGGCTGCGAACCGTTCCTGATGATGATCGTGAACGAACCGTGCCACTTCGCCTTTGAATGCTTGACCTGGAATTGCTTCGCTCAATTACACGGCTTCGTATGTTTGAACGAGCAGAGGAGCGCCTTGTCTGGATATTGCTTCGGTTCACCTGGCCTCTTGATCGCTGCGTTGCTCGTAATCCGCCGGATCGAAGACCGGAGCTTCTCACTCTTCTGCTACGAACAGCACCTGAGGAGGTATTCGCTATGTAAATATGATTTGCTCCATAATAACCGCCATAGAACGGGTGAAATCCTCCGTAGTAGAATCCACCGGGATAGACCGTGTAGTACGGGGAGTATGCGTGGTGATATCCGTAGAACGGATGCACCCATCCAAAATGGATACCGAATGAAAAGCCAACTCTAAATCCGGGAGTAACGTAGTAGGAAGGATATGGGTAGTAAGCATAATGGCGCGGGGAGTGGTAAAACGGATCATAAGAGTAATTATAGTAATTATTTATGACCGTAGAACCATCTTTATACTGATCAGACAGCGTTATCCCTTTTTCACGGTACCACTGTTCCGTTTCATAATCTTTATAAAAATACGATTCGGCATCTTCCCACCCGTCAGAATAGCCCAGTTCATAATCTTCAACGTTTACTATCTCCTCTTCACGCTCGGGCCTTTCCCTCCTCACAGGTCGCTCGTCCTGCTGCTGCCCGTTTTGCTGAGTAGTGGTTGTGGTGGTTCTTTCAGGTGTGCCGTAGAGACCTTTTTGACGATCCACGGTTTCAAGTTGTGTATAGCATCCAGTTGTAAAAACGCCGACTATAGCTGCTGTAAAGAGGTATTTAAAATTTAAAGATTTCATATCTGTCACCGGGTGCTTTATTGAAGATTTCTTCTCTGTCTATAAAATACCATGTTTTAGGCTTATTCTGTATCACATGAACATGCTAAATTACATTTTCAGCCAGCTTCCGCTGAAGCTGCATTCAGCAGGGCCGCTCAATCAGCCCGGACAAAATGTAACTTACGATTACTACAACATGTGCCAATAATCTATCAAATTTCGCCCCGCAGAGATTTCGCAATGACTTCTGCTTTAGAGTTAACGTGCAATTTCTTATAAATGTTTCGTATGTGCGCGCGTACCGTATCTATGGAGATATCAAACCGGTCGGCAATCAGTTTATAGCTCAACCCGTCTACAAGTCCATTCACGATATCTTGCTCCCGCGGGGTTAAATTGCTCTCCGGCTTTTTCTTTTTTTGTGGATCGTTAAAATGCTGAATAACTTTTCTTGCGATTTGAGGAGACATCGGGGCACCTCCGTCAGCAAGATTTTCGATAGACTCCTTGATTTCCGGAAGTGAGGTATGTTTCAGCAGGTATCCGGAGGCACCGGCTACCAGGGAGTCAAAAATCTTGTGAGAATCGTGGTAGACAGTAAGCATAATAATTTCAATTTCAGGGTATTTCTCTTTGATTATTCCAATACCCTCAATCCCCGACATGCCGGGCAACTGAATATCCATCAGCAGGACATCCGGTTTTTGCGACTCCTCCTCCAGGTGTTCGAGCATCTCTTCCACTGATTCAACAGCCGCTTTACAACTGATGTCATCCTGCATATCCAGGTATTTTTGGATCAAGTCCCTGATTTTCGTGTTATCCTCAACAATTCCAACATGTATCATAGCTACCTCCGGTGATTACACTTTCCCTTTTACGTGAACGGTAAATCCGTCCGTATTATAAATATCCATATCAGCTCCAATGCGTTTTGATCTCATTTCAATATTCCTTAATCCCTGCCCACTTTTCCGGTTTCCGTTTTCTGCGGTTCCATTATCTTCCACTTTAAGTTCAAACTGTTTTCCATCATAAACAAGCGTTATGTCTACCTTATCGGCATTGGAGTGTTTGGCGATATTATTTACCGATTCTTTAAAAATAAGGTATATATTCTCTTTAACGTGTACGGGGAGCCGATCGTCCATTTTAAGATCTTCAAAATGGTAGCGTACATTGGGCGTATCGCCCCGGAAAATGTGATTAACATAGTCCTGCATCCGATCGGTGACGTCTCCTGCAGTATCATTTCTGGCATCGATCGACCATACAATATCATCCAGGCTTGATACGATTTTTCGGCTCTGATCCCCCAACTGCTTTAACGTGTCTCGAAGTTCATTCGACACGTTTCCCGTCCTCAAAAAGTCGGTCTGCAGCGCAAGTTCCGTTAACGATGAGCCTACATCATCATGCAGGTCGCTGGCGATCTGAACCCTCATTCGCTCGATATCAACCTGTTTTCGGGCTTTAAAATAGCGGTAGTAAAAAAGAATTAGCCCAACAATCACGGCTGCCACCAGCGCCAGGAACCACCACTGAAGCCATACCGGGTAGTTGATCCTGAACTGAAAAGAGGCTTCTTTATCACTTCGCACCCCGTCCGCGTTATACGAACGGATACGAAAGTTGTAAGAACCCGGGGGCAGTGAGGTATAGTTAACGGTACGCTCTCTTGTTGTCTGCCACTCATCCTCTAAGCCGGCCAGCCGGTATTCATATAAAATTTGTTGCGGACTGTCGAAACTCAGACCCTGGTAGCTGACCTGCAAAAAGTTTTGATCGTGCTGAAATTCGGCATTACTAAATTCTTCCTTCATTCGGCCACTCACCATCACCTCTTCTAACTCAATTCCGGGTGGAATACTATTCTGTTTTGTTCTGTCGGGGAAGAAGTGGCTCATTCCCTCAACTGACCCCAGCCAGACGGACCCGTCAGATGCCGTCAGAAGAGCTCCGGCATTTAATTCATTCGCCACAAGACCCTGATGTTGGTCATAAAGTTTAAATGATTTTATTCGTTCAACACTGGTAGCCGCGCTGTAAAACCTCTGCGGATCAAACCTGAAGACCCCTCGGTTGCTGCCTACCCAGTACCGATGCTGCTGATCCTGGAACATGTAATAGCTGATCGTTCCCGATTGATTTTCGGCTCCTATAGCCCGCACACTGTCGCCATCAAAAGAGGCAATTCCGCTAAATGTTGAAAACCATTTTGTACCTTCATGGTCGATATGAATATGAATAACCCCATTATTTGGCAGGCCATCGGATATTGTTACATGTTCGATGGTGCCATTCTGTAAAATAGCGACACCGCCATAAGTTGCAAACCAGAGGCTGCCATCTTCATCCTCTTTAATGTCCATTACGGTATTGCTCAAAAGACCGCTGTTGGTATTGATCTGTTCGTAATTTTCCCCGTCAAATCGAAACACTCCGTCGTTGTAGGTCGCTATCCAGATATCACCGGTCTCTTCATCTTCATGTATTTTGCGAACGGAGTAGAAGGGAAATCGGTCAGAGGAGATGGTATTGAACTCTCCGTTCTCAAATAAACTGAGCCCCTCGCGGGCACCAATCCAGAGCCGTTGTTGGCTATCTTCAAATAGTGTATACGTTTTGTCGTCAACAAGGCCATCTGCAGAATTAAAATGTTCAAGCGAATCACCATCGTGACGAATAATTCCCCCGCCGTATGTGGCAATCCAAATATTACCTTCATGATCCTCTTCAAAGCCGTTTACAACATTATTGCTCAGGCCGGAATCTACATTGTAGTTCTGAAACAGGTCGCCCTGGTAAATATTTGCGCCTGCGCCGAGAGTACCCAGCCACACATTGCCTTCGCGGTCGATGAAAGTTTCGTACACAATCACCGCGTTTAGCCCGTCGTCTGAGGTATAATTTGTAAACTCTTCGCCGTCAAAGTACGAGGCTCCGCCTTCTGAACCGACCCACGCACCGCCGTTTTTGGTCAATGATACGGAGTGCAACATGCACTCATTCAGGCCGGAATTTTCGTGATACAATTGAAATTCTTCTCCCTCTTTTCGAATCAGCCCGGCGTCTGATGCCATCCAGAGCCTGCCCTGATCATCAAACTGAAGGTCATTAATCGGCACTTCCGGGTACCCATTTTGCGACCGATATTTTCTGAATACGGACCCGTCAAAGCTGAAAAGCCCATCTGCAGTACCAATCCACATCGTACTGTCCTTCGATTGAGCCACCGTGCGGGCATGCATATTTCGATAGCCGTGGCTGCTTGATACATTGACCAGTTCCTGCTCGCCGTTTGCCATCCAGAGACCACTACCTTCGGTTGCGATCCAAATGTTGCCGTCATGATCTTCAAAAATAGCAAGGATCACGGCCTCATCTACCGGCGCAAATCCCTCAGGTGTTGTTATGCTTTGGCCGTCAAAAGTCGCGATACCGCTGTTCGTTCCAATCCAAATATTGCCGGAGGAGTCCTGCAGCAGAGTATTCACGCGGTTATTTGGAAGCCCGTCCGCTTCATAGAATTGATCAAACGCAGCACCATCAAACCGGTTAAGACCAAAACCGGTGCCCAGCCAGATATACCCGCTGTTATCCTGGATCATACTGTGGACGACAGACTCACTTAACCCATGTTCGATAGAGTAGGTTCGAAATGGAGTAGTCTGAGAATCCGCGGGTGGACAAATCAGCAGAAGCAGGAGGCTGCATAATATTACTGAAATTTTGCGAGCAATCATCTATTTAATCTAACAAGATAATCCAGATGTACAAACCGCATATTCATGCTACCCGCCGGTATGCAAACAGAGATCTGCCACAACAGATGGAAATTGGAATCATCACACGGATATAACGATAGATGAGTAGCAGAAAATACATGTCTCCTGTTCTGTCAGGTAAAATGAAGGGATTTGAATAAAAGGTGCGAATCGTACCGCCACGCCTGATTTCCAAAACGGGATATTCCGGCATAAGCCGCCTACCATTGGCTCACACGGCTTGGGCTCTGCTGGTGTTGGTTGAGGCTGTCCAAAAAGGGCGCTAAATAAGAATAATCATCATCGATATCGTCATGCCGGACCCCGAACCGGCATCTCCTGCCGTTATCAAGGATAAGAGATCCCGCATCGAGCACGGGATGACGCCCTTTTTGGACAGCCTATGAATATTCACTTAACCAAGATATGCACGAAGTGCAGCACTTTTATTATGATGACGCAACTTACGCAACGCTTTCTCCTTAATCTGACGAACGCGTTCACGTGTCAAATCAAAACGTTCGCCAATCTCCTCGAGTGTGAGCGAATGCTCCCGCCCAATTCCAAAATAGAGTCTTATCACTTCGGCTTCTCTTTTTGTCAATTTAGAAAGAGCGCGTTCAATCTCAACTTTCAGCGATTCCCCCATCAATTCATTATCCGGGTCGGGAATCTCTTCGTTTTCAAGGACATCCAGCAGACGGTTATCTTCTCCCTGAGCAAACGGGGCGTCCATGGAAAGATGACGTCCGGAAATTTTCAACGTATCGGCCACTTCAGATACCGTCATTTCCAGGCTTTCAGCAAGCTCTGCAGCTGAAGGTACACGCTCGTACTCCTGCTCAAGCTTCGACAGCTCTTTACCGATTTTATTGAGAGCACCGACACGGTTTAATGGAAGACGCACGATACGGCTTTGCTCCGCAAGCGCCTGAAGGATAGATTGCCGTATCCACCATACAGCGTACGAGATAAACTTAAATCCGCGGGTTTCGTCAAATCGTTTGGCCGCTTTGATCAGGCCAAGGTTGCCTTCGTTAATAAGATCACCGAGAGAGAGCCCCTGGTTTTGATACTGTTTTGCAACGGATACAACAAACCGGAGATTCGCTTTCGTTAAATCCTCGAGAGCCCTCTGAGACCCTTTTTGTATCTCTTTCGCCAGTCGAACTTCATCGTCAGGAGTGATAAGTTTTTCTTTACCAATTTCGTGAAGGTACCGATCAAGTGATTCGGATTCGCGTGTAGAAATTCCTGAGCTTTTAGCCACAATTGATATTATTTAGTTGATTTTACTACGATAGGACGTCTCAGCAAATGGGACATTCAACATTACTACGGCAGAGAGCGTAAAATGTTGCTTAATTAAGCTTTTGATCATCTGAGAAATATACCTTTTTTAGTAATAAATCGAAAGTTGGTTTCTGTTAATGCCATTGCCGTTCATAAGAGTCCAATCCCTTTGGGCATTACACGACACCGTCTTTTTTCTTCAGTCCATCTTTTTTTGAGAATCTCCGGTAGAATCGAGCCGAGTTTCAATCATGTAAACCTGCAAACCATCAGCGCATCTCAACGTGGGTTGATGGCCTGATGATTTATTACTGGATTAGCGAACGGCCGTTCTCAAGCGGTCCAGCCCCGAAATAGGTAAGTACAGTTGCCGAGATATCTGAAAACGTTTCACAAATGCCAAGATCCCGTACCTGCCGGTTTTTCCCATAGAGAATCAAAGGAACAAATTCACGTGTATGGTCTGTACTGTCGTCTGCCGGGTCGTTTCCATGATCCCCTGTAATTATTAAAAGATCATGGTCGTCTAATTTATCCAGCATCGCCGGCAAGGCCCTGTCAAACTCTTCCAGGCAGCGGCCATATCCTTCCGGATCCTGCCGGTGGCCGTACAGCTGATCGGTGTCAATGAGGTTCGTAAAGGTAAAACTGTTATCGATTCCGGCACTCATTAGACTCAGAAGTTGAGAAATACCTTCTGCATTACTTCTTGTCTTTCGATATTGAGTAAACCCACGGCCCGCAAAAAGATCGATAACTTTACCAATGGAGTACGACTTCACGCTGTGCGCCTGCAGCATGGTCAGCAAGTTGGGCTCAGGGGGAATAGACGAAAAATCTTTTCGCTGATCTGATAACCGCTCAAAGCTGCCATGCTCACCGGTAAATGGACGGGCGATGACACGTCCCACTTCAAATTCACCGGTCATCACCTCGTGCCTGGCAAATTCACACCATTGATAGAGTGTTTCAGGTGATGCTATCTGTTCATGGCAGGCTACCTGGAACACACTGTCTGCCGAGGTGTAGACAATTGGGAAACCAGTCTCAAGATGCGTTTTTCCGTAGTCTCGTATCGCATCCGTACCCGAGTAGGCCAAATTACAAAGTGCGGCCTCCTTTTCAATACCATCACAAAAAGGTTTGATAACCATCTCGGGAAATCCATCCGGGAATGTGGGAAATGGAGAGTCCAGATGAATTCCCGCCAGCTCCCAATGTCCTGTTGTTGAATCTTTGCCGGCAGACACCTCGCGCATTTTACCATAGGAGGCCGCCGGTGCATCAGATGGGGGCACAGAGCGAAGGGGTTTTATATTGCCAAGTCCCAGTTTCTGTAAATTCGGCAATTGACAGCCCGAATGCTCACACACATGCCCCAGTGTATCAGCATCCTGGTCGCCATACTGTTTGGCATCCTCCTGTGCGCCAATACCCAGTCCGTCAATTACAATTAGGAAAACTCTGCCCATCGTTCGCATTTGTTTTATGACTGGTTTTTTTGATTATCCCGTAGCGTTCAGTACCCCTGAAAGCTCCTTTTTTGCTTTTCTGACCACATCATGGACCTCATCACTGCCAGGATTGATTTTAATAAAGCCAAATTTAATCCCAAGATTAATTCGTTTCCCATCACTGAGTTCAACAGGGTGTTGAAATCTCTGATTGACAGCCTCAGTCCATTGCCGGTGTTCGTCATCAGTTTCGCAAAAGAGCAGACACGTAAACACATAATCGCTGTTGAACCCGATGTACCCGTGATACCCGAAATTCGAAGGATTTAGAATGCCCACGATTGCCCGCTGCATTCTGTTGAGTTCTTCCAGCCTGTACTTCGAGCGGAGAGACTGCAAATTATCAATGGTCACCATTCCAAACCAAAGCTTGCGGGTAGATTCGGTGGTGCGGCTGATCTCTTTCGTCAACGCCGTTTCCCAAATATCCGGTATAAAATTTCCATGAGACGTGGTAAACAAATCTTTATCTACCGGGAGTTTATCTAAATTTACCTGAATGGAGAGTACGGCAATCCGCACAAGATTGATTAGCTGATGTTTTGTGGACTCTTTAAACGTCAGCGGGTTTTTATCATACGCCAGAACAACGCCGTGCCTGCGGCCATTCACAAGCATTGGAACGGCCAGCGTTGCTCCCTCCGTGTTTTTCTCGTCTACCGAAACCCTTTTTGGATTTTGATTGAAATGAATCGAAAATTGCGGCTCCCCTTTTTGGAGTGCATCGTACGCCATCGATTTTTCTTCCATTACCACCCCGGGCACCATACTTTTATCGGATGATGTGGCATTTAAAACGGTAGTCCAGACATCCATACCCCGCAGCATCACGGTCACTCCCCCGTTCGGCAGCAACTGCTGCATTTTTTCCGCCATTGTATTCAGAATTTCCGCCTTATGTTGTTTTGGCGAAATCGCCTTCAGGGTCTGCTCATAGCCACTCCAAACAGACTCGCTTTTAAACTGATCACTAAGTTCAAGATAGGTGTTCAGGACGTTGGCAAGTGCATTTCTGTACGCCTCGATCGCCTCCTCGTGCTCAGAGAGCAAAAATTTCTGTTCTGTTTCAAGTACGGTTATGGCAACATTCTCGCCGTTGTTAATGAAAGGAATAAGCAGCAGGTGCCGAACAGGTACAAAATCGTAGTAGTGCTGTAGATCACTTTGGCCGATATCCCGCCCGGTTTTAAGTTGAAGAAGCGACTCCAGGTCGATATAGTTTTCCAGGAAATGCTGTTCAAACCGGACTCTGTCCCGAAACATGACATTTGGCAGAGATGTTGAATTTGTTTCAAGCACAAACTGCTTTCTTGAGCGGTTCACCCAGTAGAGATAGGCTGTTTGCGCCCCTGTTGATTCCCGCAGCAAGTACACGAGGTCATCTACAATCTGTTTAAATTCAACAAGTGCTTTTTGTTCTCTATCCATTCTAAAATTATTTCATCTTTGTCTTGTCTTCGAGTTGCGAAGCTAATTCTTCAGCCTGTTCAATCATATCTTCAAAAAGTGATAGCCCCTGCTGCCAAAATTCACGATCGCGGATGTCAATTCCTATTTTTTTGACAAGCTCATGCGGCCAATCCGACCCTCCGGCCTTCAAAAGATCCAGGTAGCTCTCTTCAAATCCGGGTTGCCCGCTGCGGTAAGAACTGTAAAGTGCAAGCACCAGCAGTTCACCGAATGCGTATGCATAAACGTATCCCGGTGTATGCAGAAAGTGTGGTATATAGCACCACCACAGCCTGTAGTCGTCGGTTATCTCAACCGAGTCTCCATACAGATCTTTTTGCGTCTCGTACCACATATCCGAAAACTGTTCGGTTGTCTGCTCGCCGTTTGTTCGCCTGGCCGAATGTATTTTATCCTCGAAACGGTTCATCGATACCTGCCGAAACACAGTGGCTATGGTATCATCGATTTTACTCATCAGCAGGGCCAGTTTTTCCTCCGGATCATCAAGCGAATCCATCAGCCGGTTGAACACCAGCATCTCACCAAACACTGAAGCTGTTTCAGCTGTTGTTAGTGGTGTTGAAGCCTGCAGCTCGCCCTGTTCGCGCGAAAGATATTGATGAACCCCATGACCCAGTTCGTGAGCCAGCGTCTGTACATCGCGTAGCTGACCATCATAATTCATAAAAACGTAAGGATGAACCGACGTCACCGTGCTTGCCGAGTAGGCCCCTCCCCGCTTCCCGGGCCTGATGGCTGCATCAATCCATTGGTTGTCAAAGAATTTACCGGCCACACGTTTCATCTCCGGGTGGAAATCACCATACGCCTCCAAAACACGCTCCCGGGCCTGCTGCCAGCTAATCTGCTTTTGGGTTTTTACCAGGGGTGCGTACCTGTCATAATCATAAAATTTATCGTATCCCAAAAGAGAGCGTTTGAGCCTGTAGTAGCGCTGAACGAGTTCGTATTTGCCGGTTACGGTATCGATCAAGCTGTCGACTGTTGACTGATCAATTTCGTTGGCCAGATTACGCGAGGTTATCCAGCTCTCGTAGCCCCGGAGTTTATCGTTTGTGTATTTATCGGCCAAAATGGTATTAAACACAAATGTAAGCGTACGGGAGTGATCCCGGAACGTGTCCGTTAATGATTGATGAGCTCGTTTTCGCAGCTCACGATCCGGCTGATGAAGCTTGCTCAACGCCTGCTGTTCTGTTAATGACTCCCCGTCCAGTTCAAACCTGGCGGCACCCAGTGTTTCATCAAAGTACCGGTTCCAGGCCGAACGCGACGTTACGGATTTGGCGCTCATCACTTTCTCCGCCTCCTCGCTCAACGTGTACTCCTTGTATCTTCGGGATGTGACCAGGTAGTGCTTCCATGGTTTCAATGCGTCTGATGCCATCCGTTCGCTGGCCTTCTTATCATCCACTTTTAACCACTCAACATCAAAAAACACAAGTTTTTGACTGATCTCCGAACTCAATTCACGCGACTCCTGTAAAAGTTTGCCAAGTGCCGGATCCTCTGTATTGGTAGACCAGATCAGCTGCGCATATGACCCAACTTTACCTGCCAGGGAGATGATCTGTTCGTACTCCCGAAGAGCATCCGCATGCTCTTCAGCGGAGAGTTGTTCGACCTTTCCTTTATATTTATCAGCGTAATTGTCGGCGAGTTTGCGGAGCTCTGTTTTATCTGATTGAAGCGCATCATCTTCAGGTGATGCATACAGGTCAGACAGGTTCCAAAAAATGTCTTCTGCACCGGTTTTTTCTTGAGAGTGCTGGTTTTTCATATTCGTCAGTAGGAGTGATATGTTGCTTCTGATATTTACCAAATATAACCATTCATTAAGAGGCATTAAATGTTTGTTTCATAAAAGATATTGATTCATCTCTATGCGTAATGGAATCGTTTTTTTGTCATATAATGGTTAATTTGGATTTGTTTAAATCCAATCAGTCATTGGCTCATTTGCTACAATTAGCCCAATACAATTGGCCCGGCTTGGCTTTTGAACCTTTACTTTCGTACTTCGCAACTACTTAACTTATACAGACTCAACTATTTTGAAATCCTTAGAAGCTGTTTTTGGCCCTAATTCCGCTCTCGTTGAGGAGCTTTACAATCAATATCAGGACGATCCCGATCAAGTACCGGATCACTGGCGTACCTATTTTGACGAATTAAACGGAGATGCAGCAGCACCGCCAGCCGAGAAGGAGCCCAAAAAAGAGCCTGCGCAGAAAAAAGAGCCCGCACCGGAAAGGAAAAAAAAGAAAAAGCCGAAAAAAGAGGAGCCGGTTCCCGAAGATGCAAAAAAGCATAAGATTAAAGGCGTTGCATCTAAAATAGTTGAAAACATGGACGACAGCATCAAGGTGCCCACGGCTACCTCTCTGCGTGTCCTCCCTATGAAGATGCTTACCGAAGATCGTGCGATTATCAACCGTCATCTGCTTCGAAACGGCGAACCCAAAGCCTCATTTACGCATTTTATTGCCTGGGCAGTAATACAGGCTCTCAAAGAGTTTCCAACTCTCAACTCGTACTATAAAAACGAAGATGGTACACACTACAGAATTGAGCCGGGACAGGTAAATCTGGGGATTGCGGTAGATTTAAAATCCAAGGATGGATCCAGGAACCTTGTGGTTCCGAATATCAAAGGTGTGGACCAGATGAACTTCAAGGAGTTTCTCTACGCCTACGCTGACATTATTTATAAAGCCAGGAACGGCGATCTCGAAATCAGTGATTTTCAAAACACAACCATCAGTGTTACAAATCCCGGCACCATCGGCACCGTCTCTTCCGTTCCCCGCCTGATGCAAAAACAGGGCGCAATAATTGCAACCGGATCCATCAACTACCCGGCCGAGTTTCAGTCCATGGCGCAGGATGTTCTAAACCAGCTTGGTGTCAGCAAGGTGATGTCTATCACCTGTACCTACGACCACCGGATCATTCAAGGTGCCGAATCGGGTTCATTCTTACAGAAAATCCACCAGCTGTTAAACGGCGAAGAGACATTTTACGAGTCGATATTCAAAGATCTTGACATTCCCTACGAGCCCCTGCCATTTGGCGATGATCAATACCAGGGCCAGCTGAGCGGCGGAACCAACACGCTCGAGCATGATCGCCGCGCAATTGCGGTGTGGCGTCTCATCAATATGTATCGCATGCGCGGTCACGTGCTGGCTGATCTCGATCCGCTTGAAGTCTCGCCCGGCCACGGCCCGGAACTAGACCTTGAATATTACGGGCTGACGCTTTGGGACCTGGATCGTGAATTTTATTGCGGCGGACTTGGAGGGTTCAAATCTGCTAAACTGCGTGATATCATCAAGCTGCTGCGTGATACATATTGCAGCAAAATAGGTGCGGAGTATATGCACCTGCTCGATCTTGATGAACGAAAGTGG
>JAAAOB010000057.1 GCA_009909035.1 Bacteroidota bacterium | reverse complement strand
GCCGATGAAAAACACTACGTGCTGGTCTCAAGAATTGTGACCTTCGTATTAGCCGTCCTGGCATTTATAGTTACTACACAGCTCAGTACAATTCGCGAAGCATGGGGTTTGGTTCTGACCGCATCCGGCGGACTCGGCCTCGTGCTTATTTTGCGATGGTATTGGTGGCGAGTGAATGCCTGGAGTGAGCTGGCGGCTTCGCTTGCGCCGATCGCCATGGTGATTTTGGTGCTGCTTGGCGTGCCTGTACCCGGAATCGGGGATCCCTTTCCGTTGAACCTCTACTACGTGGTTGCCATCACAACGGTAGTTTGGCTCGCTGTAACCTTCCTTACGCGGCCGACTGAATCGTCCAAACTCACGGCATTCTACCGGCGCGTACGACCGGGCGGGCCCGGTTGGAAGCCCCTGGAGGATGAGAACCCGGACATTAAAGACGACGGATCACTGTGGCCGCTGCTTGGAAATTGGGTTGCGGGCGTGGTGCTGGTCTACATGGCACTCTTTGGGTTCGGACACTTCCTTTTCGGTAATTACGTTTACTTTACTCTTTGTCTGATTGCAGGAGTGCTTGCACTCGGCTATCTCTACTGGGATCTCAGCAAAAGGGGCTTCGATACGATTATTGAGGTTGATGAACTGGATCATGAAAGAGACGCCTCGCAGGAGGGCGTATAGCAATTTGAGAACCAGACAGAGTCCGCCGACAGGCGGTCCTGTCAGAGTTCGGGTTGCCGGCGGATCGAGAACCTGACAGCGTCTGCAAGACCTGTCAGCGTTCGGCGGATGACTCCACTTGTGAGATGTTGCGGGATTCCATTCAGGAAGCAACGCTGACAAGGGCTCCCCCGATAGCCGTCGGGATCGCACTCTGCCAGGTTGTAAATCCCTGCTTTTGCCTGCCTGTCAATGCATAAAAGATTCCGTATCTTTCTGGTGTTCAGAAAGAAGGATTTCCAACCTTTTTTCCGAACACTGTAGCACACCTTTTTGTTACCTTTCCGAAACTGAAAAAAGATCGTTTAATCACCAATTTTATGCAGATTTCATTTGATAAGGAGCGGTTCGCAGATCGTCATAACGGCCCCGGGCCGGATCAGCGAAATGAGATGTTGAAAGAGTGCGGCGCTGAGTCACTGGAACAGCTCTTGAAAGAAACTATTCCCTCAAAAATCAGATTGGAAAAACCGCTTAGCCTTCCAGAAGCCCTGAGCGAAAATGACTACCTGGACCATATCAAAAAGGTGGCTTCGGAAAACAAGATCTTTAAGTCCTTTATCGGTATGGGTTACTACGATACCCACACACCGAAAGTGATTCTTCGCAATATCCTTGAGAATCCCGGATGGTACACCGCCTATACCCCGTATCAGGCTGAAATTTCACAGGGCCGGCTCGAAGCCCTGATCAATTTTCAAACGATGGTGAGCGATCTGACCGGGATGGAAATTGCCAACGCTTCCCTTCTGGACGAGGGAACAGCCGCTGCTGAAGCGATCTCAATGCTGCACGGTCGCCGGAAAGGGAAGAAGCGAAAAACGGCAGAAACCTTTTTCATTTCAGACGGATGCCATCCTCAGACCATTTCAGTGATCCGCAACCGAATGGAGCCGCTGGGAATTGAGCTGAAAATCGGTAATCCGGATGAGGTCGACGTCACAGATGAGTCGCTGTTCGGAATTTTACTTCAGTACCCTGATACTCACGGAGTGATACGGGATTGGACCGGGCTGATTGAGGCTGCTCACGAAAACGATGTTTATGTAACCGTTGCTGCCGATTTGTTGAGCCTCACGCTTTTGAAAGCACCGGGACAAATGGGAGCCGACGTGGTAATTGGCTCCACACAACGATTTGGAGTGCCGATGGGATATGGCGGGCCGCACGCCGCCTATTTTGCTACGCGCGAACAGTTCAAGCGACAAATACCGGGACGAATTATCGGCGTTACGAAAGATGCGGAGGGCAATCCCGCATATCGGATGGCGCTGCAGACACGAGAGCAGCATATACGCCGCGAAAAAGCGACCTCTAACATTTGCACAGCCCAGGTACTTCTTGCAGTGATATCCGGAATGTTTGCGGTTTACCACGGGCCGGAAGGGCTGCGTCGCATAGCCTCAAAAGTGCACGGTCTCGCCAAGCTAACGGCGGCCGGCCTGAAAGAGTTGTGGCTCAATATTCCCGATACATCCTTTTTTGACACGATTACATTGAACGGCCTGAGCCGGGATGTTAGGAAACGAATTGAAGAAGAAGCACTCGACCGAGGAGTCAACTTCCGCTATTTCGAAGATTCTGTAGGAATCTCATTTGATGAAACCAAAGAGCCGGAAGATGTAGAGCTGGTGCTGGAGATCTTTGAATCGGCCTTGGGTCGATCCTCTTCATTCGACGTGGGGGAAGCCCTTCAATCCGTTATGGTCGATTTTCCTGAATCGGTGAGTCGCTCAACTGGTTTTATGGAGCATCCGGTATTCAACTCTTTTCACTCCGAGCATGAGATGCTGCGCTACTTAAAGCAGCTCGAAAACCGGGACCTCTCGCTAACTCACTCAATGATCCCGCTTGGTTCCTGCACCATGAAGCTGAATGCAACAGCGGAGATGATTCCGCTTACTTGGGCAGAATTTGGAAAGATACATCCATTTGCTCCGCAAGATCAGGCGAAAGGATACCACACTATTTTTGAGGATCTGGACGAATGGTTATCTGAGATCACAGGTTTTGCGAAAGTATCACTTCAGCCCAATTCGGGTGCACAGGGCGAATATACCGGGCTGATGGCGATTCGGTCCTATCATCACGCGCATGGAGATACCGGCAGGGATGTCACCATCGTGCCATCTTCCGCTCACGGTACCAACCCTGCCAGCGCGGTGATGGCCGGCATGCAGGTGGTGGTGACCAAATGCGATGATCACGGCAACATCGATCTGGATGACCTCCGTGAGAAGGCTGAGAAGCACAGCGAACGGCTTGCCGCCCTGATGGTGACCTATCCCTCCACGCACGGCGTGTTTGAGGAGGACATCCGCGAGATTTGTGACCTGATTCACGAGCACGGTGGACTGGTGTACATGGACGGTGCCAATCTGAATGCACAGATCGGGTGGACCTCTCCTGCAGAGATCGGGGCGGACGTTTGCCACCTGAATCTCCATAAAACATTCTGTATTCCGCACGGCGGTGGCGGCCCCGGAATGGGGCCCATCGGCGTGGTTGAGAGGTTAGTTCCTTACCTTCCGGGGCATGATGTGGTTGCGACCGGCGGAAGTGAAGCAATGCCCGCTGTTGCTGCCGCGCCCTGGGGAAGCGCAAGCATCCTCACGATATCACACGCCTACATCCGGATGATGGGTGCGAACGGTTTGAAGGAAGCGACGGAGATCGCGATCCTTAACTCAAACTACCTGAAAGACCGCCTCAAGGATCACTATCCGATCCTCTATACCGGAAGAGGCGGCCGTACCGCGCATGAGTTTATCGTGGATATTCGCAGTTTTAAGCAGAAGGCAGGCGTAGACGCCACCGATGTGGCGAAAAGGCTGATGGATTACGGGTTTCACGCTCCAACGATGTCGTTCCCCGTACCCGGTACACTCATGATTGAGCCAACCGAAAGCGAATCAAAAGAGGAGCTGGACCGCTTTGTAGATGCGATGATTAAGATTCGTGAGGAGATCGCCGAGATTGAAGATGGCAAGGCTGATTCCGAGAACAACGTGCTTAAGAATGCGCCACACACAGTGCGCGTGGCTATGGATGAGGAGTGGAGTCGTCCCTATACACGCGAAAAGGCCGTATTTCCGGTACCTGCTCAGCGGTTCAGTAAGTTTTGGCCTGCAGTAAGCCGCGTGGATGATGCATATGGAGACCGCAATCTTGTCTGCAGTTGCCTCCCGATTGAAGCCTACTCCGAGGGGCAGGAGCCCGCGTCCGGTGAACCGGTCTATCCGGCATAATCGACGAAGCCCCCGTCAACCAAGTGCTTTCTTGACTGACAAATCAATTGGGTAAGCTTTGGAGTACACATCCTCGACAGACAGGAAAGCACCGGTCGGTCGAGGATGTTGGTGACGAATTTCGGGGTTTTACTCGTAGAGATGATCGAGATCGGCTTTGGCGAGCTCGATCATCAGGTTTCCGATTTTAGCAGTGACTTCTTCCAAATGTTCTCTGCCCTTCTCTGCCGTGGCGGCTTTTGGATTTCCAACACCGGTGTCGGCAGTAACTTTCGACCACTCCCGTTCAGCCCAAGCCCAGCCTTCACGGATTCCTTTGACTACAGACTCTTTTGCACTGCCGTCACCGGCTTCATCAAGCGGACGAACCAAATCTGGTTTCAGGAAGAGCATCACGCTCGTTTCCATCTCATCGGCATGGTCTCCGGGCGCATCAAACCGACTATCCCGGTCTCCCACGCCAAACCAGTTGCAGAGGGAGAGAAACATTTTGGGGTATTCAAGGCCGAGTTCCCGCAGAAGCGGCTTAAAATTATTTCCGCCGTGACCATTCAGTACCAGCAGTTTTCTTATACCCTGGCGATTCAGCACGTCGATTATATCCCGTAAAATCTGAAGTTGGGTGCTTGGGTTCAGGTTCATATCCAGCTTAATGTCGGCCTGTCCCGTATTTACTCCGAAAGGAACTGCAGGCAAAACGATAACCTTATGCCCGGTTTCCCATGCAATTCTTGCAGAATCAGCCGCAATAGCATCTACCTGGTAGTTGTCGGTAGCATAGGGAAGGTGGTAGTTATGAGCTTCGGTAGCTCCCCAGGGAAGAACTACCAGCTCCACATCCATCTCCTTGATGTTTTTCCAATTGTTTTCAGCAAGTATATAGGGTCTCATCATTTAGATCATTTATTGCGTTAGTTTTGCCACTCTATCACACATATTGTAAATGTGCGGCCATTCATCTATAAATCCTGTTCTATACCCACCCCGGCATTGCTGCATAACTTTTTTTCTGGTAATGGTGGCCGTTCAATGAGACGTTGATACCTCTTTTGCTCATCTTCTTTAGGAAGATGTGGCCATCTTTCAGTTCCAAATCCCGCACGGAGAATGATTTACCATGATCTCCAGATGCTACGTGTACCGTAACTGTGCAGAGGTCACGGAATCTCTGGAATGGACTCTGTGAAAGCGAGATGTCCTGGATCCTTTTTTGCCGCAAAATGGCTGTGGTTCGGCTGATTGTCCTGCTTCGAAGCAGAATTCGGTTTTCCTCCCACCCGAGGGCAGTATCTCGGTATTTGAGGCTGCCCCAAAGAATTGCAAGAACCGGGAGTGACCAGATCCAAAGATCCAGGTTAAGCAAGAAAAAGAGCCCTGCCGAAATCAGGAGAATTAAAACGGATTCACGGAAGATGAAGCGCCTCAAGGCCCGCTGGGGTGGACGAATCCCAATCGTTTCAGCTCGATATTCAGGCAGAATTTTCTCCACCATCGCTTTAATCTCTTTCTTCTTGATTAGCGGGAAGAGAACGATGGAGCCGGTTCCCTCATCATCACCGTACCCGGCGCTTTCAAGGTGAAGGGAGGCGTAGCCAAGAGGCTGGCGAATCAGACCATCGGTCACATGAAAGGCCTGAATCCGGTTATATGGGATTGTGACCCGTTTCCGCTCAAAAATCCCTCGAGAGACAACCAGCTCTCTTTCTCTCACTTCAAGCATAAAATTGCCGTACATAAATACCGTCCCGAAGAATGATAAAAGCCATGCAAAAATGATAAAGATGACAATCACCATGATGATCATCATGAAATCTGTTTGAGCGGGCAGATACTCAATGATCCTTTCATAAAAGTCCATTTCACTGAGCACGGGTTCGGCTTGGGAGAAAATGGCTCCCAAAAAAGAGAGAGCGATTCCAAAGCGGCCGGATGTGGAGGCGGCAATCACCAGTTCTTTGCGCGGAAGGATAAAGCGGGTATGTTCAGATTTTTTTTCTGAATCGGAAAAAAGATGCTCCGGGTCTTCCATCTCGGTATCAGATTCATCCAGGCGAAGCAGGCGGTTGATTTCTTTGGCCTCTTCCTTGGTAATGGCTTCAATTGCGGCAGCACGCGAGCCGGAACCGGCCGTTTGAATATCCAGGCGAACCAGTCCGAATAATCGCTGAACGACTCCTGCTGTGACGTCGATCACCTGGATCCGATCGCGTGTCAGGTAGAGGTTGCGACGTACAAATACACCGCTCTTAATGTGGATGAGTCCATCTTCAACTTTGAACTGGAACCTCCACCAGTTGGCAACACCCGAGATAATAAGAAGGGCTGCACCACCGCCTATCCAGGCAACCAGAGAGAGGCCGCCGCCCTGTGAACCTACAAAGAGCAGTACTAAAATGGTGATAAGGTTCCCGCGAACCAGTCCAAGTGCCCGGCTGATGGCGGCTACAGGATGTTGGCGCCTGAATTCAGACATCTTCCTCGGCAAGTCGTGCAAAGGTTGAAATTTGATGACGTACACGATCTGCAATTACATTGTCGAGTGCAGGTATTTCGTGCGTGGTCGCGGCTGTGGAGATCGTGACTGTTGAGAGATCGTAGGAACGAAGTAGCGGCCCCTCGCGGGTGTCTACGTGCTGTACGCGGCTGAGGGGTATAAGCGTCCTCTTTTTGAAAACAACGCCACGTTTTAAATCAATTTCCTGCTCATCAATTGCATACCGCCAGTTTTTCCAAGTCAGGAAAGGGTACACAAAAACAGCAAAAATCCAGTATGCTAGTACCAGTAAGGTGATCCCACCCGCTATCCAGCGGTGTAAGCCGCTCAATCCGAAGATCATTGCATACCCAACAGGCAGGATAAAGAAAAAGAGGTTGCCGAAGGCACCGGACCATTGCCAGATCCGGATGGCCCTGGGCGTAATTTTGTGAAACGATGGATTATTCATAAGAGAAAATTGCTGAACGAAACGCCACTGCAAAAGTAAGGAACCGGCTTCTCCTAATCAGCTTCCTGAAATAAAAAAAGCCGCTAAAGTGCGGCTTTTTAAATGGATTGAATCTGTATCAAATCACTACTTATTTTTTATGTCTTGAATTTCAAGACGGATTTCCTGTGCAAGTTTTTTCAGGTTCTGAAGCTGCTTGCGGGCACGCGTACCGGCGGCTTTATTCCCTTTTTCATAAAACTTTTGCAGATCCACTTCCAGTTCTGACATTAAATTTTTTACCTCGTCTATTCTGCTCATTTAAATCTCCGTATTTGTTAGTTGTTGAATTGTTCTAATATACCAGTCAAGAGTTCAGAATCTTTGTCAACCCTCAAACATATAAGCTCAGCTAAAATAAGAATCTGGCTTTAAAATACATCTATTGAATCAAAGAATTTAAAAAAAGTTGCTCAGAATAAGCTTAAAGCAGCAAAAAGCAACCCGTGTGCCAAGGCGAATCCTTTTAATTTGTACCTGAATAGTGAGGTTCAACAAGATCTTCTTCAAAACGATCGGCTGCTCGTTCACCTCTTTTTTCGTTTACAAAAAGGCAGATAACTACGGCTAACAGAAAAAGCGCTGCGCAGAAGAGAACCGATTGATGGAGCCCAAACTGGGCCTGAAGCAGCCCGATCCCGATGATTCCGAAAACTCCGGCAATCTTATTGGAAAGCCCCCAAAATCCGAAAAATTCAGCCGATTTCTCTTCCGGAGTGAAGATGCCAACCAGTGCCCTGCTCGCCGATTGGCTTGACCCAAGGCTTATACCTGCAATTACGCCGATATAGAGGAAGACATATTGAGCTTCAAAACTGGTTTGAAACGTCAGGTTGATCCACTCAGTGAGATCCGTAACTGCCCAGATGCCTAATACACCGAAGAACCAGAGCAGTAGCGTGATGTTATATGTAAGCTTGGCACCGATTTTATCCTGGATAAAACCGAAAGCATAAGCTCCTATTGCAGCAGTAATCTGAACCACAATGAACATCAATACGCGGACAGATTCATCCCACTGTACAACCTGATCTCCATAAATGAATGCAAAGGAAACCACGATATAAACTCCGGCCATGGCGAAAAAGACGGAGATCAGGTAAACCCCAAGGTCTCGGAACTGACGAATCATGCTGATGGTGTCGCCAATTCGGTTAAACCCCATGGAAAAGAATGTTTCGCCTTTCGGGAGAACGGCTCTCTTTCCAGGCTCTTTTACCCAGACAAACGTCGGAATGGCGGCAAGCATGAAAAAGAGTGCTGCAAACGGGCCAACCCAGCGGATGGTGTCATAATTTTCAAGTGTAGGTTCACCCAGGTAAAAAATAACGAAACCGGCAGAGAAGAGCCCGCCAATATACCCTAATGCCCAGCCAAACCCGGATATTTTGCCGAGGTCTTTGGGCGGGCCGAGACTGGGCAGAAATGCTGCTATGAAATTTTCTCCGATAGCATAAGCAAAATTTGATATGATGATCAGAATGACACCCAAAACCACAAATCCGGGTTCGACAAAGTAGAGCAGTGTGGTACTGAGAATTGTCAGCAGGTAGCTGTAGAAGAGAAATCGTTTTTTCATGGCAGAATAGTCCATGATAGCACCGAAAACCGGGCCGCTTAGTACCACAATAAAATAGCTGACGCCAAGGGCTACACTCCAAAGCAGATTGCCGAGCCGGTAATTTTGTTCAGCATCGCCAACGATCACAGTTGTAAACAGAACCGGAAATATTACCGTGATAATGAGAAGCGTGTAGGCCTGGTTTGCAAAATCGAACATACCCCATCCGAAGATCTCTTTTTTTGAGGCGCGGGGAATGTCGTGTCGCTGACGTTTCATGAAACCGGATGGATTTGATTCAGTGCAGATAGTACGAATTTCAAAACTGTAAAAAAATTGCGGTCCGGTTCATGAAGGCCTGATATCCATATGAACGGAAAAAAATTTTACGCCTGTCACAATGAAGAAGTGGCAGAGGAGATTGGATTAAAATATTTTAAAGTAAATTCTTTTTGTATTTTTGGCATTTGTAAGGGTTTTAAGAGAAACAGCTAACGAATTGGTTCAAATCACTTAGAAGTGAAATGCCGAATTCCGGGGTAAAAATATTAATCGTTGAAGATGAGCTGGTTCTTCAATTGATGCTTGAGCATATGCTTAAAAAAATGGGGTTCTCCCTGTTCGATCGCTGTACAAAGGGAAGAGAAGCGATTGAAAAGGCAAAAAATCAGCGGTTTGACTTGATTCTTATGGATATCATGCTTCAGGAGAAGATGGATGGGATCGAAGCATATCGGCAGATCAATGAGATGTATGAGGTTCCGGTCATCTATATTACCGGAAATACGGATCCCCGTAATCGAGAGCGTGCAGCGAAAATCGGGTTTCACGACTATATCGGAAAACCGATTACGTTTGCACAACTGAAAGATTCAATTTCGAAAATACCTGAAATCAAGATCGAAGTTGAAAGCGACGCTTTGGACTGAAGTTCTTTTTTCGTACCCCTACAGTTTTTTGCGATGGCTATGGATTGGATAGGTGAGCTTCAATCTGCCTGCTTAAGCGCCCGTTTCGTAAAGTATTCTTGAGATCTGCATTCGGTCTGGTTCCGACAACAAGATCTCCGTGCAGCAGGATGTCAGTCTCATTCAGCCCAAATTTTTGGAAAGCATATCTTAGTAGATCTGCGAGGGATTTGAGTTGGGCTTCGGGAATGGAGAGTTGTTCGGGGTGTTCTATCAGAGAAATCATGAGCCGTCCCCTGGGATCGTATCCAAAATTGGGGCTTCCTGCCCGCCTTTGCTCTCTACCCTCATAGATGATGCCGTCTTTTGTGATTATGTAATGAAATGGGACGTCCCAAAGATGATTATTTTCTTGGCTCTCCACCAGCATGTTGTTTAAAAAATCGATTGTTTCCTCTTTGGTAAGTGCTGTATCAACTACTGTTTGGAATAGTATGCTATTTCGAATGCGGTGGGGAACCCGAAAACGGTCCGAGGCGTCACCGGTTGACCTGGATGCAGCTCTTTGCACACTCAACGACGGCACGGCCGCAACTTCAATCAGGCTGCCTTTATTACCTGTTTGAAGGTCAGGTATGCCAATATGATAACCAAACCAGTTCAGGGCCTCGCCCTCAGTCAGATTAAGCGTTTCAGAAACTCCGTTTTTATAGAGTTTTAATGTGGCTGTTTTTGAAACTTGTTCCTCATGCCTTTTAGTGGTCTCTTCCTCGATCCCCATAAGTTGAGGAGGGTAGGGCATGGACTGCATCAGCTCATCTACAATCAGGGTTAAATCCCGAAAGCGAAGCGTATCGTTGCGGCCCATCCTTTTCACTATGGCGTTTGCAGGCACACCTGCTGCAGGGCGGGCGGCCCACTCTTCTCGCGTTATCAGCTTCTCAGGTTTTGGGACGAGGCTGTCTGGTTTTCCCTGAAGGGTGAGCGGCGTTAAGATTGTAACAGGTTCAGATTCCTTCCCCGATCTTCCGATAGCTGTTACCCTGATCTTTCGCGGGCGTACCATTGCTGCACCACCTTCAAACTGAACCATTTTATGATGGCCCGGGAAAAGTTCCTGTTCCCATTTACCTTCGATTTCGGTTTTAACCGACCACCATTTTACCGATTCATCTCCGGCAGGGTCAAGGTATAGATTCCAGTGGGTTCCATAATCGTGGTAACGGATTTTGGGCTCAGAAGGAGGTAGAACATCCATCCAGGGCGATCCCGGGATTGCCGCCGCCTTTGCATGCGGGCCCGCAGCAATGCTCTCGTTAAAGTTTTCCGGATTCTCCATAAACGTCTTCATGCTGAAATGTATGCTCCCTGTTACACCGCTGAACGCTTTTGCCGTATAAACCTGTCCCAGAATTTCGTAAGGAGGCCAGTATCGGTTTTGGTCACGAATACGGCCGGTAAAATGGCCGGGCCATATATGTCTCCCCTTCACATTTTGATCCACCCACCAGTTCAGCATAACCGGAAATGGCT